>JBGTNC010000019.1:0-18495 GCA_041743265.1 Alphaproteobacteria bacterium
CGCGGCAGGCTATGCGCGTTTTTTACGTGACACCCTTGCGGGCAAAAACAAAATGTCAGGGCTTCTGGGCCAACATGCCGTTTGCGCGTATCAAAACGATAACTGCGCTGGCACAACCTATTCCCCTGCCCCCAATGATAAAACGTGGCAGTTTTCACTCGGCCATTGGGTGGAAACAGACACGACACGCGGCAATGGTGCCTTCAGCGCATTCAGCACGGATGGTTATTACGTCTGGATCGCGGCAGACAAAAGCCATTACGGCATCGTCGCCCCTGTTATCAAGAATAGTAAAGTCGGCGCGGCGACCATTGATTGTGGTCGCGCGTTACGCACCGCCTATCTGACAGGCATCACACAAACCACGCGCGAGCGTGCCTGTGACCACAGCCTTTGCCGGGACGGCAATAACTAAACAACCCTGCCCGCGCGCAACCGTTTTCTGTCAAACCTAGCCCTTCGCCATTTTGTCCATGGCAGTTGCCAGTGCCACGTCTTTTTCCGTGACGCCACCTGCATCATGCGTGGTGAGCGTGACATCAACGCGGTTATAGACATTGAACCATTCTGGATGATGGTTCATTTGCTCGGCCACCAAGGCACTGCGTGTCATAAACCCGAAAGCCTGATTAAAATCCTTGAAGCTATATGATTTATGGATAGCGTCACGCCCCCGGATTTTGCTCCAGCCATTATTTTTTTTGATGAACGATTCGACAGCTTGACTCTTTTGCACTTTTTTCATTGTCCGATTCTTTCCGATTCGTTATAGTGATTTTTAGTTTAGCGATTATCGGGGTCATCGTCAGTTGGAAACCAGAGCAATCTTTGTGGGATTCACTGTACCGCCTTCTCTTGAAGACATTCATGAGATCGCGGAGAACATTATTGACGAGTTGCCGGAAGGTATCGACAAGTACATCAAGAAATTGAAAATACTGGTCGAAGATTTTCCGGACGCTTTCATCGAACAAGAGCTGGAACTGGAAACACCCTTTGATTTAATGGGCTGTTACCAAAGTGCCGGGCCTGCCGCCATTGGCCATCTGGCCACCAACGGCAAGCGCCAAGATACGCTGCACCTGTACCGCCGCCCTATTCTGGATTATTGGGCCGATACAGGCGAAGACCTGACGCAACTGGTCAACCGCGTCATCCTGCACGAAATTGGCCACCACTTCGGCTTCACACAAGATGATATCGAGATGTACGAGGAAGATATGTTCGGGGCGACGGCCCTGGATTCAAGCGCCGGTTAAGGGGTTTTCATGGCCGCTGTTTCTTCCTTGCTCATAAAGAGAGCCGCTGTTTTTCTAAACAGCGGCTCTTTTCATACGCAACAGATCACCGTTTTAACGGGCCTATATGCGGCCCCTGTTTCAAAAAACCCCTGTTATTCGCAATAAAATACAGCCCCCGTTTGCTTGACAAAATCGCGACTTCAGCCGGATAATAATATTGCGCCGATTTGATGCCGACAGCTTGCGGGCGCATAAAAAATACAGCTAAAGCGTTGGCGGACAGGCTCCGCCACGTGGATCACGTTAACAATTTTACGTGGATCACGTCGGCGGTTTTATAATGCCGAAGGGATAAATACCATGCCCACACTGAACAACCCCGCTGCCTTGTTACGGCAGAGCACCGAAAAAGCCAAACCGCAATCCGGTTGGCACAGCCCTGCTGTTGCCCAAACGCCGGAGCGTCTGAAAGCCGATGTCGACCTGCGCGACCGCGATGGCGCGACAGCCTTGATCCGCGCCGCCGAAACCGGCGACCTGAAATGCATGCGCAGCCTTTTAGAAGATGGTGCCGATATTAACGCGGCCGATAAAAACGGCTGGACCGCTTTGATGAAAGCCGTCAAAAACCACCATCTCAAAACAACGGCAGACCTGATTACAGCGGGCGCCAATGTACATGCCGAAACACGCAACGGCTGGAATGTCCTGTCCATTGCTGTGAAAAGCGGTGCGCCGCAAATTATCGCCCTGATTGCCAGCGTAACCGGCGACAAATAAAGCATTAACGGAAATAACCGCCTGAATTCAATGCCCGCCCCGCCCGGTTGACAAAACCGGCGAGGCGTTGCATGTTGCGGTCATTCCCCTTTATTCCTTTTCAAGAAAGATATCCCATGGCCCCGAAACAACCCCGTAGCCCCAAAAAAGATTTTTCCCAAGAATGGAAAGGCAACCATTGCGGCGTGCATGAAGCTGGCACCTATGTTGCAAAAACACAGGCCGAGTGGACTCACCTTTGGAACGCCACACACAGCAACAGCTTTCCCGCGTCGCCCGCGCCGAAATTGCCCGAAGGCAAAATGGCCATTGGCATTTTTACAGGCTCAAACAGCCAGCCCTCCACTATCAGCCTCGAGAGCATCACCGAAAAAGACGGCAATGCCACCGTGCACTGGAAGTCCGAAGGCTATTCATCCATGCTGGCCGTGATGAACGAGCCGTTTTTGCTGAAGTTTGTTGAAAAAGTAGATGGCACTGTACGTTTTGCCAAAAGAATGCCGCAAGCGGTCACCAGCAAGCCCGCCTATAGCGCGCCTGGTGACATCAAAAAACTGCACGGCCCGCATCCTTTCTAAAGGATCAGGTCTTTGCATCCAAAAAAGCCGCTTCAGTTTGAAGCGGCTTTTTTGTTAAAGCAGGGCAAGCCTTAGCTGGCCAAACCTTTTTCAATCGCACGGCTGAGACGGCGCACGAATTCGGCGGGGTTTTTCAACGGCTCCCCTTCCACAATACGGGCCTGATCCAAAAGCAGCAGTGTTGTATCTGCCACCAGATCTTGCGCCGCGTCATTCGCCATCAGCAATTGCAATTTGGCAATCACCGGATGTTTGGCATTAATCTCGAGGATATGCTGGTGCAGGCCTTCATAGGCCTGATTTTTTTTCAGCATACGCTGCATATTGATATCCACATCGTTTTCGGGCGCAACGAGGCACACGGGGCTATCCACCAGACGCTCCGACAACGTTACGTCTTTGACTTCCGCGATCAGAATTTCTTTCATGCGCGTGATCAGCTTTTCTGTGGCATCTATGCTTTGCTGTTTTTGCTCTGGCGTGTCTTCTTGCACATTGGCAGATTTGATTTTTGACAATTCCGCATCGCCACGCGTGACCGATTTGAAGTTCTTTTGCTGATAATTCATCTGGATCGGGATCCAGAATTCATCAATCGTGTCGGTCATGAACAAAACTTCCACACCCTTGGCACGGAAAGCTTCCAGCTGCGGGCTGTTGCGTGCGGCTTCCACCGTGGGGGCGGAGAGGTAATAGAGATATTCCTGTCCCTCCACCATACGGCCAATATATTCATCCAGCGATGTTAAACCTTCCGCATGCGACGAATAGAACCTTGCCACACGGCAAATTTGTTCACGGTAAGTATGGGCATCATAAAGCCCTTCTTTGATCACAGGGCCAAACAGCGCCCAGAAGTTTTCAAAGGACGTAATATCGTCTTTGGCTTTCTGTTCCAGCTCTGTCAGCACCTTTTTGGTGATGGCACCGCTCATTTTGGTAATAACAGGATTGGATTGCAGCATTTCGCGGCTGATGTTCAGCGGCAAATCTTCGCTATCCACAACGCCTTTGAGGAAGCGCAGAAACGGCGGGATCAAGCCCTCCACCCCTTCGGTAATAAACACGCGCTTGACGTAGAGCTTCACACCGTGATGACGGCGCGGATCATACAGATCAAACGGCTTCATGCTGGGGATCATGAGCAGATTGCTGTATTCAATCGCCCCTTCTGCGCGCCAGTGCATGGTCAACCACGGTTCATCCAACTGCATCTGGCCAGATACGCTACGGTAGAATTCTTTATATTGATCTTCCGTTACTTCGGATTTTTGACGCACCCACAATGCAGAGGCCGCATTCACTGTAATCGCCTTATCCCCCTCACCCAAAACAATCGGGAAGGCAATATGGTCGGAATATTTTTTCACCACAGCCTTCAGGCGTTCTTCCAGCAAAAATTCCGATGCTTCATCTTTGATGTGCAGGGTGATTTCTGTGCCGTGTGTGTCTTTGAGTGTTTCATCAATCGTATAGCTGCCGCGTCCGTCCGATACCCAGACGAAGGCTTTATCGGCCCCTGCCTTGCGGCTGGAAACCGTTACTTTATCGGACACCATAAAAGCCGAGTAGAAACCAACGCCGAACTGGCCGATGAGGCTGACATCTTTTTTATTGTCAGCGCCTAGGCTTTGCACCAATTCGCGGGTACCGGAATGGGCAATGGTGCCGAGGTTTTTGATCAGCGCCTCGCGGTCCATACCAATGCCGTTATCGCTCACCGTCAGCGTGCGTGCATCCGTATCAAACGAGAGACGGATTTTAAAATCGCTATCGCCGTCCAGCAATTCCGGTTTCGCAATCCCTTCATAACGCAAACGATCACAAGCATCGGATGCGTTGGAGATCAACTCGCGCAGAAAAATCTCTTTTTCCGTGTAAAGGGCATTGGCCACGATATCGAGCAAACGGCTGACTTCAGCCTGAAACTCCAGTTTCTCGGACATGTTCTACTCCTTTGAATCTTCATCTATGCAATATTGCGTATAACCTATGGCATCTGGCTCAAGGATTCAAGCGCGCGAGGTCCCATGCATCCCCGCTGCGGCTAAACAAAAACCGGTCATGCAAACGGCCTTCACCTTGCTGCCAGAATTCAATTTTTTCTGGCACGACCAGATAACCGCACCAAAATGGCGGGCGCGTTACCTCTTGTCCTTGAAATTTTTGTTCAATTTCCTGCACGCGTGCTTCCAGCGCGGCGCGGCTTTCCAATGGTGCAGATTGCTGGCTGGCCCAAGCACCCAATTTGCTAAGCGGATGACGGGTATTGAAATAATCATCGGCGGCTGCAGCTGGCAATTTCTCCACACGGCCTTCGATACGCACCTGACGCAGCAGAGATTTCCAATGAAAACAAAGCGCTGCACGCGGATGGGCCGATAACTCGCGGCCCTTCTTGCTTTCCATATTTGTAAAAAAGCGAAACCCCTGCTGATCCGCGCCTTTCATCAGCACCATACGCACAGAAGGCTGCCCATCTGCCCCAACCGTGGCCAAAGACATGGCTTCTGCGTCATTCGGCTCGCTTGCCAGGGCGTCTTTCAGCCAATTCTGAAAAAAAATTATTGGGTCTTGGGTGCGCAGGATTTCCATGGTTGATCCGTGTAATGGGTGAAGGGCGCAGGATATATCAAACGATATACCGAAAATATATTCCTGATTGCCGTGAACAAAACTTGTGCTAGAACGTTATATAAATTGGAAGTCGTGTAAAAACAATTCCTCTGGCAGATCTTCTAAGAAAGGCTACACACAATGAAAAACGGTATTATGGTATTACTTTTCGCCTCCGTACTGGCACTTGGTGCCTGCGCGCAGGACGGTTCCCAACAACCTTGGGGTATGGGCACAAAACAAACCGTCGGCACAGCCGGCGGCGCAGTACTCGGCGGCTTGGCCGGTTCTGCAATCGGTAGCGGCAGCGGCCAGCTCTGGGCAACAGGTGCAGGCGCACTGGTTGGTGCCTTCGTCGGTAGCTCCATCGGTAAATCTCTGGATCGCGCGGATCTGCGCTATCACGAGGGTGCTGTAAAGCAAGCTTACTCAGCTCCGATGAACGAAACAATTAACTGGAGCAACCCGGAAAGCGGCCACAGCGGTTCCGTCACACCGGTACGCGAAGGTCGTAACGCAAACTCTGGTGGCCTGTGCCGCCAGTACCGTCAGACAATCGTTGTCGATGGTCAGGCTGAAACAGCATATGGCACCGCTTGCCAAAACGCTGACGGCAGCTGGTCCCTCGCGAACTAAGTTGACGACAGCTTAAATCAAGAAAAGGCCATCCCTTGCGGGATGGCCTTTTTCTTTTATGTTGATTGAAACGCGATCAGAAACCGCAGGCTTCGCTCATCGACTTATAAGCATCGCCCGTGCCTTTCAGGCTATAGCTATCTGCAGTACGTGTGCCGCGTGTGGATGTGCCACGCACAACCATGCTGCTGCCGCGCTGTACAGCGGCGGTCACATCGTTATCTGTGCCTTGGTCCGGCGCCCAGGCCATTTCGGCTTCTTCGGCTTTGTTCGACAAATTAGTGGCCAGTGTATAATTCTTGCCGTCGATCGTGACGGTAACGCTGGTGCCTTCTTTCAACGGGTAGCCCACATTGGTGCTGACCACATTTTTGGTTTTATCACCGGCCCAATGCGTGATGAAAAAAGCAATATCGCCACGCTTAACATCTTTGACGCTGGCGTCTGATTTTGTAGGCGTGCTTGTCATGAAACACACTTTGCCACCGGCATCGGCAAAGCTATGCACTTTCCAATCGCCAAATGTTCCCAAAAGATTTGTTTCTGCGGCCATTGTTGTGGCAGGCGCCAAAAGGGCGCAACAAGCCAGTGCGGCAAAAAACGTGTTTTTCATACAGATAACTCCCAAAATACTGAACCTTATGAGTAACTTAGACCGCAAGTGATCCAAAGCCAAGCAAAAACCGTACAAAGAGGCAGTAAAAACATCTGATATCGGAAAATAAAAGAACACCGTGATGACCACCTGCACCTGTACATGGCCCGCGCAATGGATCCCTGAAAGCCTTGCTTTTTGGGCCGCCCCGCGCGTAAAAAGACCTATGGTGCAAAACAAAACACACACACCGCTACCAATCACCGCCGCCCCGCCCGCCGTGGCGCATGAAGATTTGCTGACTGCCGTTGGCGCAAATCAGGACCGCGCGGCCTTTGCCACCCTGTTTGACTATTTCGCCCCGCGCATCAAGTCATACCTGATCAAACATGGCGCGACCGATGCGGCAGCGGAAGAAATTGTACAAAATACGTTTGTCACCATTTGGGAAAAAGCAGCCAGTTATGACCGCGCCAAGGCAGCGGCCAGCACATGGATTTTTACACTGGCGCGGAACAAGCGGATTGATGCCCTGCGCCGTGAAAAATTTATCGATGTCGACAGCGACAATGCAGCGCTCGCTAATGCAAGCTACAGCCCCGAAGATACCTATGTCGACGCCGCCACAGTTGAAAAACTCACCGCGGCCATTCACGAATTACCAGCGGAGCAAGCAGCCCTTTTGCAAATGGCTTATTTTGAAGATAAGTCGCATCAGGCCATTGCCGATGAAACCCGTATTCCGCTGGGTACGGTGAAATCCCGCCTGCGGCTGGGGCTTGAAAAACTGCGCCAACGTTTTGCGCCAGATGACACGGGAACGACATCATGATGGAACTGTCGATGTTAGAAATGATGATGGTGCAATATGCTGCCGGTGCGCTCTCCCCTGCAGAAGCCCTGATGATGGCCGCGCACATGACTCTGCGCCCCGATGCCCGTAAAAAAGTTGCGCAATACGAAGCACTGGGCGGCAAACTGATTTGCGAAACACCGCCCGCCCCCGTATCGGCCCATTGCTTTGAACAGTTGATGGCAAAGATCGACAACCCTTGCGCCGATGCCCCCTGTGCGGATCAACCTGTACAGGCCATTCAAGATCACGATATTCCGGAAGCCATCATGGCGCTGCTCAGCACACATTGCACCGTGCGCCTGACCGAATGGAAAAAGCGCGGCAATAACGTGGAAATGATCGAGCTTTGCGCTGGCAACAAAGCGCCCCGCACGATCCGGCATAGCCTGCGGCTTGTCCGGTTAGCCCCCGCACAAAGCGCCCCGCCTCACCGCCATAACGGTACCGAGATTACACTGGTGCTGGCGGGCGGCTTCCGCGATCAGACTGGACATTACGGACCGGGGGATATTGTCATTATTGCCGATCCCAGCTTCGTACACGCACCGCAAGCGGATGATGGCGGATGTACCTGTCTCTCCCTCACAGAGGCTCCCTTGCGCTTCCAAAGCCGTATGGTGCGTATTTTAAACGTCTTCTGGCGGTTCTGACCTGCCCCTGTGGGGCACGGGCCATAAAAACGCTGTATTTTCGGGCTTTTCGCCTTTTTTCTTGACTTTACGGAACGAGAAGGTATTTTCGGGCACTCGAAGATGGCTCACAGAGTCGTCTTTTGAATTATGGAATTTATACGATAGTAAACCCCAAGACCACGATAAGGGACGACGACAATGGCAAAAAAAGGCCCCCGCGCGACAATCAAACTGGTCAGCCCCGATGGCGATCACACGTATTACTCGCAAAAGAATTCGCGCAACACAACGGACAAGCTGAAACTGAAAAAGTTCAACCCCGTTAAACGCGCGCATGAAGTCTACACCGAAGGCAAAATGAAATAATATGCCGCAAGGCCCGCGCGTCATCTAATGACGCGGCTTTGCAAAACGGACAGACAATCAAAAAGGCGACCGCTTTGCAGCGTCGCCTTTTTTGCTTTGTTTGTTTAAGCCCACGGCTTTCACCGTGACGGCCCTAAACGGATTACAAAATTTTCTGGATCGTATCACCGCTGACAGGATCATCTGTCTCGGCAGCGGGTGCTGCCGTACCGCCAGCCGCCGCAGGGGCCGCTGCGGGTTTATCCGGTACTTGGACGTGCCCATGGCCACGGAAATACACACGATCACGGCCATTTTCTTTGGCTTTATAAAGCTCTTCGTCAGAATATTTCAAGACATCTTCAACGGTGACATCATCTGTACCGGAAATCATGAAACCGCCGACACTGACGCTTACCTTGATCGGGCTATGCGGGCTGGATACTTCAAACGGTTTCCCGCCGATACCCTTGCGCAAACGTTCCGCCACCTGAAAAGCCATGTCTTGACTGATATCGGGCAAAATAACCACAAATTCCTCGCCGCCCAAACGGGCGACCAGATCGAAACTACGTAGACGCTGGCTGACGCGATCCGAGAAGGCTTTCAAAACTTCATCGCCCACCTGGTGACCATAGGTATCGTTGATACCCTTGAAATGGTCGATGTCGAGCATCAGGGTGCAAAGAGATTTTTTACTATCTTTGTTTTTGTTCAAAAGTTTTTCAAGATGCACCATCAGATAACGGCGATTGAAAAGACCTGTCAAACTATCCGTCAAAGCCAGTGACAAACTTTGTTCGTAATTTGAGCGCAGACGGTTTTGATATCGCTTGCGGCGAATTTGCGTACGCACACGCGCCAGCAATTCGTTTCGGTCCACGGGGCGCAAAATATAATCATGCGCACCAATTTCCAGCCCTTGCGCAATGCGCTTCATATCGCCTTCTTCGGCAACCATCAAAATCGGTACAGCACGGGTGCGTTCGTTTGAGCGCAGATGCGAACACAAGCGCAGGCCGTCTTCGCCTTCAAGATTAAGACTGACCGTAATCATGTCAAAATCGTTCTCTTGCGCCAAAGCCATGGCTTGCTCACCGGTGCGCACGGACATAATGTCATCATCGTCGCGCTTCAGTGTTTCAACAAATTTTTCGCTTTCAAAGGCTTTATCTTCAATCACCAGCACACGCGCCTTTTCAGACGGCTCTGCCAGAAACGTGCCTTTGTTACCCACAAAACCAAACTGGTTCGCGGTATTTTCGCGGATACGCCATTCATCCACCGTCATTTTCAAACGCACGAGGGAGCGTACACGCGCCATCAGCGCGATATCGTTAACAGGTTTGGACAGGAAATCATCGGCGCCGGCTTCAAGCCCGCGCACACGGTCGGTCGCATCTGTCAGCGCCGTCACCATGACAACCGGAATATGTGCGGTTGCCGGATTGTTTTTCAAACGCTGGCAGGTTTCAAAACCATCCATGCCCGGCATCATCACATCCAGCAGGATAATATCAGGGCTTTCCGCTTCGGCTTTTTGAATGCCTTCGGCGCCACTGGTTGCTGTGATGACATCAAAATACTCGCCGCTTAGTTTAGCTTCGAGCAGTTTGACGTTTGGAAGAATGTCGTCGACGACAAGAACACGTGCTGTCATTTTCTCAAAAAACCTGCCGGGTTGATTGTGGGCAGCTCCCTCATTTCACCGTAACGTAAAATGTTAAAAGAAGCATTACCTTATTGAAAGGATTACCGAATAAAGACTATTTACCCAGATGTTTTTGGACAACCAGAATAAAATCGGTGATGGAGATCGGTTTGGAGACATAATCCTCGCAGCCGCCTTGCCGGATTTTCTCCTCATCGCCCTTCATGGCGAAGGCTGTGACGGCGATCACGGGTATCGCTTTCAGTTCATTGTCACTTTTGAGCCATTGGGTCACTTCAAGGCCTGATACTTCAGGCAGTTGAATGTCCATAATAATTAAATCGGGTTTCTGCTCCCGCGCAATATCCAGCACTTGGCCGCCATCCCGGGTTTTGATTGTGTCATAACCATGGGCGCCGAGAAGATCCTCAAACAGCTTCATGTTCAGCTCGTTATCTTCGACGATAAGCACTTTCTTTTTCATGACGCCTCCCCGTAACTTCTACTTCCGGTTATACGCGTCTAAAGCTTAACAAGTCGTTAAGATTGTCCAAAACATATCGAATATTCAAAGACATCCGGTATATTTACGGGCTTATGACCAGTCTATGGAGAAGTTTTAGGGGCAGTCATGCGGCGGCAAAGACTCCAGCGCCGTCAGACGCTGCTCAACCTTGAAACTTTTATAATCCACCACCACATGGCTGACGACGCTATTGGCATGCAGCACCAGCGCCATTTCATAGACGGGCACCATTGCGCTGCCGTCTTTCAACGGGAAGACCGCCATGCGGACATGCCATGCTTCGGCCGGCAGCAGTTTTTCATCCAGCTTTTTACCCGTGGGGCCCGTCAGCAATTTTTTCATTTCATCGGGCGTCACTTTATCGCCGATAAAAACATTCACATCAATCGGGCCATCTGCATCTGTGCCATCAAACATAGACGCATAAAAAAACTTCTCGCCCGCTTGCGCGCGGCGCACAACTTCTTTCAAGTGTGCCGTGGGTAGAAAATACCCCTTGGGCAAATCAAACGATAACGCCTCGGGACGCACGTATTCTGCCTTCGTGTCGCTTGCTTCTTCACGCAGCACGGAACCGCGCAAAAGCTCTGTTACCACGCCGTTTTCTTGGCGTTCGGAGTTAAATTGAAATTGGTTCTGGTCTTTGGATTCCCACGCCACGTAATGGCTGGTATTCACAACGGGCGCGCGCTCCGGATAATAATAAGACATGGTATAGCGATGATCTGTCGTCCATGCATCGCAGACGTCATCTTGCTCGTAAAACATTTTACCGCGAATGTCGCTGATGGCGGCACCGGATGTGACGGCAATCATTCCGAAATCATACATCGCCTTATGCGGCGCAAAAGCGGGCGGTGCGCCCGCAGCCGCAGCCGTACCACTGCCCGCCCAGAAAAGAGCCGCCAGCACGCCTGCGCATACGCCAGAAAATACGCCAGAAAGTACGTTGGAAGAATGGATGGGTTTTATATGCAAGACGGGCATGGGCTGCCTTTACAAAGAGTGGTGATGCCCGAAACGCATTCGAACAGGCTTCTTTAAATGTAACCCAAGTGGCCGCAAAAACAACCGCGCAGCCAAAAGCGGCGGCAAAAACCGCCGCACCGGCCCCGAAGATTTTGCCGCTGCTACGCTTTGTGACCACCACAACAGGCTGTCGCAGCAAGGCTTGCCGCCATGCCAAGCCCCAGATAACACATTGAAAAATAATAGTTTATGTAAATTAGTGGCGGCCCAATCAAAACTGGCACGGATTTCGCATATTCCTTGGTGTGGGAAACAAAACCGTAGGGGGATTAACACCATGACAACACCATCCGCAGAACTGGCACTGAACGAAGATCTTATGAGCGCTTTCGCGCTTTTACCCGAACCGATGCGCCGTCCGCAGACCCGTGCCGCCGCCATGTTGCGCGACACCGAAGACCGTCTGGTACTGGCCGAGCGTTTGATCGCAGAACAAGAACGCCGTATCCGCCAATTGGAAGATCTGGCCGATTCAGATGCGCTGACCAGCCTTTTGAACCGCCGTGGCTTTCAGAAATTTTTTGATAACGAAGCTGCTCGTATGAGCCGCTATAAAACCGAAGGCAGCTATTTGTTACTGATCGATCTGGATCTGTTCAAAGAGATCAACGATAAATATGGCCATCAAGCTGGTGACGCATGCCTGGCCGCTGTTGCAAAACTGCTGACCGGCTCCACCCGCGTGGTGGATGGTGTGGCCCGTTTTGGTGGCGATGAATTTGCGGTGCTGCTGACACAAACCAACGCAGACCGCGCGGCCGAACGTATCCAGACCCTGAGCAACCTGCTGAACAACCTGACGGTTGAATGGAAAGGCCAGTTGCTGCGCATTGGGGCCAGCATCGGTGGCGCGCCTGTGAAAGACAGCGCCGCATACGATGTTGCCTACCGCGAAGCGGATGCCCGCCTGTACTTGGATAAAAACAGCAAAAAGAAAGTGAAATAAGACCACCACCCCCTGATACCACGAACCCTTAAGACCACCACCTCTGATAAAAAAGCCGGACATCCCCGTCCGGCTTTTTTTATGCTCAAGCGGCAGGATCTTTGGGCTTGGCCAAAGGTGGCTTGTCGGAATTGGCCGGTTTTTGTACGGCAAGAAAATTCGACACAGCCTGTTTCACCCGCAGCATCGTATCGGCGTAATCGCCTGTGTGCAAAATACCAATACCACCCGCCGCGTTCCATTCATCAATATTCTTCTGACGATCATCGATGAGAATATGGTTCGGACGGGCCAGCAAATGCTTATCCATCGCGCGGCAAATAATAAGGTCATTCAGGCCCCATTTGCCAAACTGCGTATCGACCCATTCGGCCTTGCCTTGATAACAACCCGCACTAAGCGTAGGCGCCGTCAACATGCGCACATTGCCGAATTGCTTCATGTCGTTATAAAACTGCTTCATACCCTCATAGGCAGGCATTGTTGCCCACCATTTTGCATCCAGCTCTTCCCATTTCGGCTTGCCGTGCTCGTTGTACTTGCCTTGGGTTTTTGCATGGGTATCAAAATCAGACAAAACCCCGTCCATATCGAGGAAAACTTCAAACGCGGCCTTGGGGCGGGATACACGTTTGTTATATTCATCATCCGTCAATTTACCCATGGATAGGTTCCTTTAAAATTACTTGGCCGGCTTGGCCGCAGCAGGTGCTGCTGTTGGCTTGGCAGGTGTGTTTTGTTGTTCGGCGGCAGGCGTCAGACCGGCTAGTTTTTCTGTAGCCGTTTTCACCAGCAGCGGATTTTTCAATTCATCGAAGCTTTGCACAACAACCGCATCTTTGCCAGTGGCAAAATTATGGGCGATCACAGCGCAGGTTTTCGTCTCCATGTTAAAGGTTTCGGTCAGGCGATAGCCCTGCTGACGGAAAATGCTGACATGGGCAATTTCCTGATCGCTGACTTTCTGCCATGCGGGGACTTGCGCATCGATATGTGACTGGATCATATCGCGGGCGGCAAATTGCTCTGCCTCTTCTGCGATACGCAAAACGCTGCGGCCGTCACAATCTTTCAAATAGGTACGGCTGCCGTTTGCCAATAAGGTGGCCACTGTTTCTGTATCGCCATTGCGCGCGGCATAGAACAGCGGCGTCCAGCCGAATTTATCTTTTGAATCTGTTTTGGCACCACCTGCGCGCAGCATTTCTGCCAGCTGTTTGTTCTTTGTGGCCACAGCATGGGTGTAAACGGATTTGTCTTTATCGCCGCGCGTATTCACATCGCCGCCGGCTTCCAGCAATTGCGTGATGATGCCCATATTACCTTCGCGCACAGCCATCCAGAACGGTGTGTTGTTGGAATAGCCATATTTGTTATTAGGGTCTGCTTTGTGCTTGAGCAAAAGAGCGACCATATCGCTTTGCCCTGCTTTAACAGCATCGGGCAGCGGGCCTTCTTCGGTCCAGCGGGTTTTGTTGACATTCGCCCCCTTCAAAATGGCTTTTTCTGCCTGCGCCAAATCATTGGCGGTCACGGCATCTTGCAGCCTGCGATCCAGCTCGTCTTGCGTGGTCATGAATTTTTTGAAAGCTTTAGCGGCGGCGGTTAAACCAGCTTTGATTTTCACAAGGCGTTCTTTGAAAGTCATCAGATACTCACTTTAAGCACAGACGCGCCGCGCACTAAAAACGTGGCAAAACGCCTGAAAATAATAAAAAACAATCATATTTAGACTGCGCCCACTCTAGGAAATAGAGCGCGTTATGTCAATAGATTACAAGAAGGTTTTCTGCGAGTTAAATCAGATGTTTAGATGATCGCGCAGCTTCCACCACAAATAAACGGCCTGTGCACCATAGCGGCCCAGCTTGCCGCCTGCGAAGGCCAGACGGAAATCATCAAAGGCTTTGTAGCCCACATCGCCAGAAGCAATGGCAGCCGCCATCACCTCACCGCCCACCGTTGTGGGGGCCAGGCCGTGACCGCCAAAACCGGTGTTGTACCAAAGTCCGTCTTCCAGTTTACCGATCAGCGGCATTTTATGCGGTGCGTAGCACAACAGCCCCGACCAGGCGAAAGCAGGTTTTACAAATTCTTTCATCTGCGGATAGACCTTCAGCAAATCTCCCGTCATCGCAGCTGCGATATTTTCAGGATGCGCAAACAGGCCGACGCGACCACCCCAGAGCAATCTACCTTCGGGCAGGCGACGATAATAATCGCTGCAAAAGCGCGTGTCATACAGCGCATGTCTGGTATTGATCGAACTTGCATAGACATCATCAGGGATCGGTTCCGTCACCATGATATAGGTCTGCACAGGGATAGCAGAATACGCGAGGCGTTTATCCAATGGTTCACCATAGACAGCCGTCGACATCACCACGTCTTTGGCACGCACGGTGCCGCCTGCGGTTTTCACGCACCAGACAGCGCCTTCGCGTACAATTTCCAGCGCTTTGCTTTGTTCGAAAATGCGTCCGCCCTTACGTTCTGCTGCAAAAGACAAGCCGCGCAGATATTTCAGCGGGTTCATCTGGAAGTCATGCGGGGAATAGATGCCGTCATAGTAACGCTCTGTACGGCAATGTTCGCGCACTTGTTCGCGCGACCAGAATTCAAAACCCAAATCAAAATGATCGTTCGCCTGTTTGATTTTATCGGCAAGGGCTGCGGGGTTATCATGCCACGACACTGTCAACACGCCATCAATCACGGGCGCGCAATCAATGTTTTCTTCCACAATACGCTTGCGGATTGTCTGGCGCGCCTGCTTGGTCATTGCAACCAAGGGCTTTGCTTTATCAAGACCGTATTTGGTTGCCAGCAAGGCTTCACCCGCGGCATAGCCTTTGGCCACAAAACCGGCATTGCGGCCCGATGCGCCCCAACCGATGCGTCCAGCTTCCAGCAAGACGGCAGATTTTCCACGTTCTTGCAGACCCATCAACGTATTCATGCCGGCCAAGCCACCACCAATAATGCAAACATCAGCCTCCTCTGTCCCTTGCAGGGCGGGCCATGTTTTATCTTCAGTGAGAGTCGTGGCATAGTAATTGCCGTCGTATCCGGCGATCAAAGGCATGATGTTACTTTCTTCTTATTATTTAAGTGCCAAAACGCGGAGGCGTTTTACGGGGGGCGGGCTTTTGATACGGCGGGTTGTTCAGATTATCAATCTTCTGCCCCATCGCATCGACATCGATTTCGGTGATGAAATCATTGTCTTTGTAGTTTGGAATTTTGCGGTATTCGTTCAGCACTTCCTCGCGGAAGGTTTTGTCTTTGTACCAATCTTCGCGCGGTACATCGTAATAATGCGGCGCGGTGAACATCTTGGTCAGCTCCGGCCAGTGGCGCTCCAGCGTCATCACAAAACGGCGTGCTGCATGAATTTGTCCAATGGCCACGGCGGATCTGATCGTGCCGATGCCTTTTTCTTTTTCCAGCAGGGCCTTCATAAACCGCACGTTTTCGCCGGTATTGCTGGCTTGTTCTTCCATACGGATGATATTTTCCGGCACACCACGCTTCACAAGTACATCGCGCATACGCATGGCTTCGGTTGTGCCCGCCGCATCCGGCACACCGCCAGATACAACGATTAGTTTAAAAAGACCTTTATCGTATAAATCAGCGGCGTGGTTGGCCAAGGCTTCGCAACGGGTAGGCGTTTGGCAACCGAAAACAAGACACACATCAGCCTGCGCAACAGGTGTTTCCACCAGCATATATTTGCCAATTTGCTTCAGGAATGCGTCTTGTAGTTTTCCCATGCCGTCGTCCTTGTTTTATTATGCCGTTGCCTTCACTGGCGCTGCATCTGTTGCTGCTGCCGGTTTTTTTGGTAAGTCGAGTTTGATATGCACATCGCGCAGTTGCGGTGCGTCCGCTTCAGACGGTGCGCCCATCAGCAAATCTTCTGCCTGCTGGTTCATCGGGAAAGCAATCACTTCGCGCACGTTCGGCTCGTTCGCCAGGAACATGACCATACGGTCAACACCGAAAGCACAACCACCATGTGGTGGCGCGCCAAATTTGAAAGCGTTATACATGCCGCCGAATTTCGCCTGCACAGAACCCTTGGGATAGCCCGCGATTTCAAACGCGCGCTCCATCGCTTCGGGGATGTGGTTACGAATACCGCCGGAGGCCAGTTCAATACCGTTCAACACGCAGTCATACTGCACCGCTTTGATTTTCAGCGGGTCCATCGTGTTCAATGCTTCCAATCCACCCGCAGGCATGGAGAACGGGTTGTGGGAGAAATCCACCTTGCCCGTTTTGTCGTTAATTTCATACATCGGGAAATCAACAATCCAGCTGAAGATGAATTTCTTTTTATCGATGATATCCAGATCTTCCGCAATTTTGGTACGGGCTTTGCCAGCCAGCGTGGCTGCTTTTGCTTCCATGTCGCAGACAAAGAATACGGCATCGCCATCTTCGGCACCGGTCAGTTTTTTCAAGGCCTCTTGCGCCGCTGCGGGAATGAATTTTGCAATCGGGCCTTTGCCTTCTGCACCTTCAAACACTACATATCCTAGGCCCACAGCGCCTTCGCCTTTGGCCCAATCGTTCAACTTATCAAAGAAGCTGCGCGGACGGCCCCCCACTTTGGGGGCGCGGATGGCGCGGACAACGCCGCCTTTTTCCAGCGTGCCTTTGAAGGCTTTGAATTCAACATCTGCGCGGGCGAAGACTTCGCTGACATCCACAATCACCAGCGGGTTGCGCAGGTCCGGCTTGTCGTTGCCGTATTTCAGCATGGATTCATCAAACGGAATGCGCACGAAGGGGGCTGGCGATACATCAAACTTCTCGCCAGTGAAATCGGAGAATTCTTCGAACACGCCGCCAATCACGCTTTCCATGACCGCAAAAATATCATCTTGCGTCACAAACGACATTTCCATGTCGAGCTGATAAAACTCGCCCGCTGTGCGGTCGGCACGGGCATCTTCATCTCGGAAACACGGAGCGATTTGGAAATAGCGGTCAAAACCGGACATCATCAGCAATTGTTTAAACTGCTGTGGCGCCTGTGGCAGCGCATAGAATTTACCCGGATGCAAACGTGATGGCACCAGAAAATCCCGCGCGCCTTCTGGCGAAGATGCCGTCAGGATCGGCGTTTGGAATTCACGGAAGCTTTCTTCGTTCATGCGGCGGCGCAGGGATGACACAACATCACAACGCAGCATAATGTTTTTGTGCAACGTATCGCGGCGCAGATCCAAGAAGCGGTAGCGCAGGCGCACATCTTCGCCATAAGGATCATCGCTGTTCACTTGCAATGGCAGCATGTCGGTCACGGGGGCTGACAGCAGGGTGAAGGATTGCACCTTCACTTCAATTTCGCCTGTCGGCAGATGTTTGTTGGTGGTTTCAGGTGTGCGCAGCACAACCTCGCCCTCGATACAAATCACGTTTTCAAGGCGCAGCTTTTCAATCTCGGCAAAAACAGCATTATCTGTGTTGATGACACATTGCGTCAGACCATAATGGTCGCGCAGATCAATAAACAACAGACCGCCATGGTCGCGTTTGCGGTGAATCCAGCCGGAGATTTTCACGGTCTGGCCTTTATCCGCTGCGCGTA
Organism: Alphaproteobacteria bacterium; assembly: GCA_041743265.1. Classification (GTDB taxonomy): domain Bacteria; phylum Pseudomonadota; class Alphaproteobacteria; order Micavibrionales; family UBA2020; genus UBA2020. Next base: position 18,034 of record JBGTNC010000019.1, read on the forward strand.
ACTGACCACAGGTATGAGAACGATAGGCGTGCATTTTTCCCTCAATAACGTTTTAAGTGCCGAAATAACGCCCTTGTTTTAACAGAAAACCGTTAAAAAACAAAGGACATCGCGCATTTTGGCCCTTGAAAACTGGCTATCTATTTTCATAACACATTTTAGGGGGTGTTTTCAATGGTTAATATCGGGCTGCGCCACGGATAATGTCTGACGTGAGTTAATAATACTCCATACTGTCCAGCGTTGTGCCGAACCATAAGCGCTTACCTCTAAACATTAGTGCCACCAAAAAAATACGCGTATAGACTAGGATGCCTTGCCAACGACACAAGTGAGGGGCCGGAAAATGAAGATAGAGATAAAAAGAAAATTCAGTAAAACGCTGCTACCTGTGGCTGCTTTTGCCGTTTGCTATTTGCTCGTATTCTTTTCCGTTAAGACTTTGATAACACATCATGCCTT
>JBGTNC010000020.1:0-3230 GCA_041743265.1 Alphaproteobacteria bacterium
GCAGCATTTCGATGTCTATAACAACAAAACCAAAAGCTGGAAGCCGCTGGCCGCTGCCCCCAAGGCAGATGTCGCCACACCGGATAAAAAGCGCGTCAACGCCCCGCCCCATCGCCCCAAGGGCTGATCTGGCTGCGGATAGTTTCTATATCTTATTGATAATATACGATTATATAGCCTGCGCTTGCTGGTTTTTTATGTCAATGTTATATTCTTTCAATTCTGCGATCCGGGTAAACGGCGGTCTGCAGGCATAAAAGAATAAAAACAAAAAGCAAAAGAGCAGGTGTGATCATGGCAACAGTTTACGATAACGGCCAGACCGTTGTGGAAGAGTCTTACGCACTCTACAAAGGGCTCGATACGGTTTTTGCGCAAACGCAAAATTTTCAAACCACACGCACGATTAAAAACAATCTGGGCCTGATGGTGATGGAGCTGGATCTGGCGCTCAAATCATTCGAAGACGGCGACAAAACGCGCGCGCTGGATCATCACCGCAACATGCAACGCTATACCAGCATGGTCTTGCGCGAAACCGAAACACTGACAGGCGTGAGCCCTGCTGCAAAAGAAGCGGGTGCTAAAAATATCAATATCGATGTGCGCAGCCTTGTTGCGGATTTGCAATCAACCGCCGCGCAAACGCAACCGTGGCAAGAAACACTGAGCGCAATTGACCAAGCACAGCGCGCAAAACAAGACGCAGCCGTTGCGAAAATCAGCCTGATGCAAGATGCGGATATTCCAACCCCTGCCGCCAGAAAAGAAACAGTCGCCGATATTGCCTTTACCTTTGCGATGGCCGTCGAGAATACGTTTGATACGCCAGTTGCAAAACCTGCATCCGTGCAAGATACACATTGGGCGCGGCGCGAATATCGCCAGCTGGCACTGGTGCTGGAAAGTTTATCGACGCAGGGTAAATATACCCCCGCGCGGCGCGAAGCCATGGTCGCATTGTCTTGCCTGAAAACATTGAACCGTCATGATGTGGCTGTAAAAACACGCGTGCAGACGACAGGCAACGCAGATGACCGTGACAGCCAGAAAGCCGTGCGCGAATATACAGCGCGTTTGAATACCTATTTGAAAAAACTGAACCGGAATGATGCCGTATCGGATGGTGCCAAAGCCAACCTGCGCCGTTTTGGTCAACCGGCCCAACAGGCGGTCAAAAGCCTTGGCAAAATGCTGACAGGGCCCGGCATGCTGTTCCGTGCCTTTCGCTATGCCGTGGCAGCGGGCGCACAGATTGTGGGCAAAAAGCCCGAAAAATCAGCCGTTTCAAGGTTTCAGCGGTCAGGGATGTAAAATTCGCGGCCAGATTTCATAAAATTTGTTGACGCTGGGTCAGCCGCAGTGATATTACCTTCATCATGATTGCAAACGCACCTATATACATGGCGCTCATCGCCTCTGTAACACTCGCCTGGACAGCTCCGACCTGGTGGCGCTAAGCGCCATTCGTATTTTTTACGGTTTTGAATAACCGTACTCAAAGTCCAGTTTTGCAATTTTCTCCCGGAGCCACCGCAATGTCCCGCGTATACCGTACACAAAACCCCCAGCATATCTTTACCAATCGCGCTGAAATTGAATCGCACCTCTTGGCCAAAGTTCAATCGAACCAAGGCGGCAAGACAGGCACGGAGCTTGAGCTTTTCGTGACCACACCCGAAGGCCGCCCGCCCAGTTTTGACCAGATTGAAATGCTGTTTGATTATATCGCCGCCAAATATACCGGCAGCACAACGGCGACCGAGAAGGGCCGCATTGTCGGCCTGCAACTGCCCAATCTTGGCGATATTTCGCTGGAACCGGGCGGGCAGGTAGAGCTTTCCACCAAACCCTGCCGCGATGTGCAGGAACTGGCGGATTGCAATAAAGCCTTGCGCGGCTTGTTGAATGAGGCGGCGGCGTTTTTTGATCTGCGCGTAGCAGGCGAGGGCCACCAGCCTGCGTTTTTGCAAGCCGAAGACATGCCGCGGTCACGCTTCCATGCCTATTACGCCTATTGCCGCGAACAATATGGCGATAAAGCGCAAGGGCTGATCGATACCATGAAATCCTGCTGCGGGTTGCAAGTGAATGTGGATCCGATGGGCGATGATTTCCACGCGATTTACCGCGCGCTGATGTTGGTGGATGTGGCTGAAAGCCTGTCCGACCGCACCACACGCCAGCAACGCCTGCATGAAACCTATGCCAGTCTGGCGCCAGAACAAATGACGCCTGTATTCGAAGCCCTGACCGCCAAAGATAACGACGGCGTGATCGGGCATATCGTAGACCGTTTGCTGACGCTTAAAATTCCGTTTGTGCCGGATGCTGAAGCCGCCGAAGGCTTTCGCAACAGCAAAGATGTTTTCGGCCGCACCCCGCGCGTGGGCGATTTGCTGCATGCCGGTAAATTGACGGGCGAGATTTTGGACAATGCCCTCAGCCTGCAATTGACCATGCCGAATATCCGCCGCCACGGCGTGCTGGAAACCCGTGCACCGGATAGCATGGATGGCCAAGACGCCCTGATGCAAACCGCCAGCCGCTATCACGCCTTTGCCTATGATGCAGATAAGCGCAATGCTTTGCTGACAGCCTTTGCCGATGTGGAGACGGAGAAGCTGAAAACCGCTTTCCTGTCACGCTTTACGATACCCGCCGCAGAACTTTCCGCGCTGGATATTGGGGGTGGCAAAACAGTGGCCGATTTGATCAAAGTGGTGCGTCAACCGGCAGCGCAAGCACTGCCCACAGCAGCTTTCAAAAAACAACCGCCCAAATCACAGCCTGATGCGGGTGCCTAAAACATAAAAAAGGCCGCTTCACAGCGGCCTTTTTTGTATCTGCTCTCTTCTTAGCGTCTATGGCCGCCATTACGTGGGCGATCGTTACGCTGGTGATGCTGCGGCATCCGGTCGCGATGGCGCGGCGGCACGTATTGCTGCGGGCGATGGTCGTGATGATCGGGGCGCAGCGCGTCATAGATCAAGATACCCATACCAATGCTTGTGATCACTTCGATCGGCGATGGCTGGAATACAGGCTGCGGGTAAATGTTGTAAGGCATGGGCGCGCGTGCGGCCAATGCGTTATCCAGCTGAATTGTTTCTTGCATGCGGTTGTTATAGGCATTGCGGGCGGAAATGTTGTTCAGGTTATAAGCGCGCACAACGGTTGCAGTGCCGTAACCATCCAGACTGAATTCAAGGCCAATCTGCTGACCCGTT
>JBGTNC010000021.1:0-4842 GCA_041743265.1 Alphaproteobacteria bacterium
CTGTGGGCGAACCGAGCGCCTCGATAATCAAAACTTTAGACGAGATATGTATCCCGGCTGCCTTTTGCAGCTTGCCGGCCAGATCTGTGGGGCGGTGCATGTCTAAGTCGAGATGTGCAAGGGAGGACACATAGCTCAGACCGAATTGTTCGATGGCGTTTTTGCGGGATAGTTCTTTCATAGCGGCATACTCTCAAATGTTTATTTTACGGAAATTTTTAAAGGTTCTGCATTATGGCTATGAATGACGGGATGTCAAGTTACGAAGGCTTAAAATATGCCTATGATATTGAAATTGCATAGATTAAAAACAAAAACCCCCGAAGTTGCCTTCGGGGGTTTTGCTATCAAACTGTGCTGTTTTGAAGATTACTCTTCGGTTGCAGCATCATCTTCTTTTTTCGCTTTCTTAGCGGCTTTCTTAGGAGCTTCTGCTTCGTCAGATGCATTGGCACCTTTTCTTTGCAAGGCAGCGCCCAGAATGTCACCAAGGGATGCACCTGAATCGGAAGAACCGTATTCAGCCATCGCGTGTTTGTCTTCATCGATCTCTTTTTGTTTAATCGACAGTTCCAGTTTGCGGCCGGAGCGGTCAACTTTCAGCACTTTGGCATCCAGTTTCTCGCCGACAGCAAAGCGGTCAGGACGTTGCTCGGAACGCTCGCGGGACAGGTCACCTTTCTTGATGAAGCCAGTCAGCTTTTCGTTCACGGAAACTTCGAGACCTTTGTCTGTGCTGGCTGTAACCGTACAGGTGACAACGCCACCTTTGGCAACGCCGCCCAGTGCATCTGCAAACGGATCGCTATCCAGTTGCTTGATACCCAGGGATACACGTTCTTTGTCAGCATCGATTTCGAGGATCTTGACTTTAACGTTGTCACCTTTCTTGAAGGCTTTGATGGCTTCTTCGCCAGCTTCACCCCAAGACAGGTCAGACAAATGCACCATGCCGTCGATCTGGTCGCCGATACCAACAAACAAACCGAATTCGGTAATGTTGCGGATTTCGCCTTCCAGAACGTCGCCAGCTTTTTTGTCAGCCGCGAATTTCAGCCACGGGTTTTCCGTGCACTGTTTCAGGCCGAGAGAGATGCGGCGTTTTGTCAGATCGATATCGAGAACCTGAATTTCCACTTCCTGGCTGGTGGATACGATTTTGCCAGGGTGTACGTTCTTTTTGGTCCAAGACATTTCGGATACGTGTACCAGACCTTCGATACCATCGCCGAGTTCGACGAATGCACCGTAGTCCGCAATGTTCGTGACGCGGCCTGTATAGCGCTCGCCGATCTTGAACTTGCCGTCCACATCACCCCAAGGATCGCCTTCCAGCTGTTTCATGCCGAGGCTGATACGCTGGGATTCTTCGTTGAAGCGGATGATTTTGACGTTGACGGTTTGGCCAACAGCCAAAACTTCGGACGGGTGGTTGATACGTTTCCAGGAGATGTCTGTGACGTGCAACAGACCATCGACGCCACCCAAGTCAATGAACGCACCGTAATCGGTGATGTTCTTGACCACACCTTGCAGTTCCTGACCTTCTTTAAGGTTAGATACCAGCTCGGAGCGGGCTTCAGCGCGGGACTCTTCCAGTACTGCACGGCGGGACACAACGATGTTGCCACGCTGGCGATCCATTTTCAGGATCAGGAAGGGCTGCGGTGTACCAAACAGCGGGGAGATGTCGCGCACGGGGCGGATATCTACTTGGCTGCCGGGCAAGAACGCAACGGCACCGTTGAGGTCGACTGTGAAGCCGCCTTTGACACGACCGAAAATAATACCGGTGACGCGTTCGTTTGCTTTGTGCTGCTTTTCCAGCAGAATCCAGCTTTCTTCGCGGCGGGCTTTTTCACGGGACAGAACAGCTTCGCCGTCCTTGTTTTCCAGACGTTCAACGAAGACTTCGACTTTGTCGCCTTTTTTGATTTCAGCGCGCACACCGGCGGCACCAAATTCGCGCAAGGGAATGCGACCTTCGGATTTCAAACCGACATCCAATGTGACGAAATCATCGTCAATTGCAATCACGGTGCCTTCGACGACGTTGCCTTCGAAGGATTTTACGTCTTTCAGTGTTTCGTTCAATAAGGCTTCAAAGCTTACGCTTTCGCCTGTGATATCTTGAACGGAGATATCATCGATAATTTTTGCGGCTACTTTTGCCATGTTGGGGGATCTCACTTTACATATAGAATACGCTGCCAAGGCCGCCATGCGGCACCCGAGCCTTGGGCATCGTTGGGGACAAGTGATAGGGATTCTTGAGCAAAGAGTCAACGTTTTACAGGAAAAACCCCTGTAAAAGCAGGAAATTTTGCTGAAATGCGGTGAAAAGACCTCAGTCGCCGCGCCAGACACAAAAAAACCCGCAGAATATGCGGGCTTTTTGTTGTATCAGGGCAAAAATCAGATTGTTTTCTGGTTTTGCAAAATATTGGGCATTTTGTTGTCGTTGGTTTCCGACAAAAAGCGGGAGCGGATCACGTTGATCGCTTCATCCAGCGTGGCGGCCGGGTTCAATGTGGTTGTGTCCAGCACATAGGCATCCACAGCGGTGGTCGTGGGGGCAATGCTGCGGGTCTGATCACGTTGATCGCGGCGTTTAACGTCCGCTAGCACTTGGGCCAGATTGGTGGTTGCACCCTTATCGGCGCTGGTTTCTTTTAATTCTTCATAGCGGCGGCGGGCGCGCTCTTCCACGGTGGCTGTGACAAAAAACTTGATGTCAGCATTGGGGCAGATCACGGTGCCAATATCGCGGCCATCCAAAACAACGCCGCCAACAGTACCTGGCGGGTTTTGGGCAAATTCACGTTGGTAATCCAAAAGGGCTTCGCGCACTTCAGGGATCGCGGCCACTTTGGACGCAGCGTCTGATACTTCAGGGGAGCGCAGGGCAGGGTTTGCCAGCAATTCGGGGGTCAGGTTGCGGCGGATAATATCAACCGCCATGGATACATCCGCCCAGCTGGACGGGTTTCCGCCAGTCTCGATTACAGCAAGCCCTACAGCGCGATAGAGGGCCCCTGTATCAAGGTAAGCATAGCCGAGGCGTTCAGCTAGCCTGCGTGCCAGCGTGCCCTTACCGGAGGCCGCAGGGCCATCTACGGCGATGATAATTTTTTTCTCTGGCGCTTCGGCAATGCCGGCGGCGGGGGTGTGTTTCTGGGGCATAAAATCTGTTTTTCTAAAACTGGCGCTGAACATATCTAAAAAATCCCCCAAAAACATAAGCTGAAAGCAAGGTTAACCCCTATTAACCCTTTATTGAGTAAAGTTAACATAACATTAACGAGGGCGCAACCATGCAAAGCATATACCATACAAAACCCATTGATTTCAATGACATTTTACCAGATTTTGCTCCCCATCCGCTTCAGCAAAATCGCGCAGATCTTTGTATATATGGAACGAATCGGGTTTTGTAGGTTGCTTGTCTGCTTTTAAAAAAGTTGCAGGCTCTGCGGATCTTTAGTCAGATGATTTGAACAAGGGGGCGGTATGTCAGATACGGGTCAAAGAAAGTTTTTATGTGGTGTTTTCGTTTTTGGTTTGTTGTTAGCGGGCGTAATTTCTGCCGCGGCAGATGAACGCGCGGTTGTTTTCCAAGACGGGTTGTCTTTAAACGGCAAATCTTTTTATGAGTCTTTGTTTTTTGGAGTTTTTGTCGAAACAGCGATTAGCCGGACTATAGCGAGTATCCAGCCCCCGCCACTCGAGAAACAAACCGCTGGGCCGATACCGGCCGGCCGCTGGCAAGCAGAACAGTTTGTACATAGACAGCCGTGGGATGTTCTTTATGCAGAAGGTGAATTTTATAAAAAATATCCGTGGCTGGCTGAATATTTGTACCGCCAGAAAGGCGTTCCCGATTATGCGGTGATTAACAAGTGGATAAAGCCCATCCGCATTTCTTTTGGCTATCCGAATAATTTGAAGCTTTATGCTTTGCCGGACGTGCCCGCGGCGCTTTTAAAAAGTTATAAGAATTATCAAAGGTTTCCTGTTCCCCCACTCGGCGCGTTTCTGACAGATAGAAATGTCGAAGAAGAAAGTTGGCATATTCAGTTTTATCGGGAGTCACCAGGGGCCGCAAAAATAATTAGATCCACTTACGAGGCCGCTGAAAAAGAAGTGATGAGACACACAGGCTTACTTTCGGATCTTGCCAAATTGCCTGTGACATATGTCACACAGGAAAAAGATGACAAAGAGAGCCCTGCGGAAATAAGAATTATTTTAGTGAAAAGTTCGCAAAGCGAAACATGCGGGAAAGACAACTGGAAAACGATGTTTAAACATCGTGTGCCGCCAGACAGTTTTAATCGTGATTTTGTTAGGGTCTGTACTTCCGCTGATGGAGATCCACTGGCCATATACACGCATAGTTTCCGTGATGATTTCGAACAGTACCTGACAACGCGGGTTGTGTTTACCGCAGGTTCAGAACATCAGGTAGATGGGTATTTATTGCCAGCGGCAGATAACAGCATTGGCATGGCGTTTTGTTTTATCAATGCTTTCCACCCACCTGAAATAGTGCAGGCCTTGGTGCGTGAATGTTTGGTTCGCGCGATGGGTCTGCCGGAATCAAGTGACACCAGAAGCCCTTATTACAATCACGGCATCACTTCGTTGTGGAATGACCCGCTCACGAAATCCCAGAGAGAAAACAGAAGCCTGTACAAGGCGCCGCCAGAGATTACAGAGCTTGATCAACACCTGCTACGTACACTTTATCACCCCGCCATCAAGCCGGGTATGACGGCGCTGGAGTTACGGCAGTTGCGCGACTAAGCCGTCTGTGCTTGTTCTTCTGTCTGGCGGATATCT
>JBGTNC010000022.1:0-2441 GCA_041743265.1 Alphaproteobacteria bacterium
TCAAGGCCCAGGCCAGCGCCCAGTGTAATGTCGCCAGATTGTCACCCAGCTCTTTGTTTTTGGCAACAAGGTCGGGCAGCTTGAACAGATTGAAGAATTCTACACTGCGCCCTTTTGCGGAAGACATCGTCCAGCCCGACAGCGGCATCACCAGCATGGCGATGTACAAAAAGATATGGGCGGCAGAGGCTGCCAGCTTTTCCCACGGCTTCATGCCAGCGACAAAAGCGGGTTTCTTGGCATAGAGGTGCCAGAAAATACGGGCGAAAACCAGCAGCAACACCGAGATGCCGATGGATTTATGCAGGCCATAGACTTTGATTTTTAAAGCGAGCTCGGACGCGGGGATCGTATCCATCCACAGCCCGACGCATAAAAGGCCAATCACCAAAAGGGCCATAACCCAGTGAAATGTTTTGGTGATGATGCCAAACCGTGTATCGGAATTACGCCATTGCATGGGCCGTAAACCTTTTGTGCTTATTTGTTACCAGCGCTGGGTTCTTCGCGGATGCCTTCAACTTCAATGCTGATGTTGATTTCATCGCCAATGCCGGGCAGTCCAAAAGTCATGCCGTAATCGGAACGGTTCAAAGCGCCCGTGGCGGAAAAGCCGGAGACGTATTTTTTGCTGTACGGGTGAATGCCGGATTTATTGTAGATCACATCCAGCGTGACAGGTTTGGTCACGCCGAGCAGTGTCAAGTCGCCTGTCAGTGTACCTGTATTGTCGCCGGTTTTTTCGATCTTGGTGCCCTTAAAGGTCATGGTCGGGAATTTTTCGATATTGAAAAAGTCTTCGCCCTTCAGGTGTGTTTCCCAAGCGTCACTGTCCATGGTCAGGCTATCGGTTTTGATGGTGACATCAACCGCGCTGGTTTCGGGTTTTTCAGGATTGAAGCTAAAGCTGCCGTCAAAATCCGTGAATTTACCCTGCGAATAGGAAAAGCCCAAATGGCTGACGGAGAAGAAAATCTGTGTGTGCAGTTTGTCAAAGCTGTATTTCTCCGTCGGTGCGGCCGCTTCAGCTGCGATCGACAACAGCGGAGAAAAAGCGACAAAGGCGAGCAAAGCAAAGGCGGAGAGTGTGGTTTTCATGATGCAGCTTTCTTTTGTTCTTCGGCTTGACGGGCCAGTGTTTTTTCAAGCCAGTGAATGTTGAAATCACCAGCGCGGAATTCGGGTTCTTGCAAAATCCGCTCGTGCAGGCGGATGTTGCTGTTGATACCATCTATAACGGTTTCACTCAGGGCGCGTTCCACCCGCATGAGACCTTCTTCGCGTGTTCTGGCGTGAACAATAATTTTTGCGACCAGACTGTCATAGTGTGGCGGGACGCTATATCCATCATATATAGCGCTGTCCACACGTACGCCAAGCCCCCCGGGGGCATGATAACGCGTAATTTTGCCAGGCGAGGGAATAAATGTCTCCGGATGTTCCGCATTGATACGGCATTCAAAGGCATGGCCGTTGAAAGTAATGTCTTTTTGGGTGAAGGGCAGTTTATTGCCCGCCGCGACCATAATCTGTTCACGCACAAGGTCGATGCCGGTGATCATTTCAGTGATCGGGTGTTCAACCTGCAAGCGGGTGTTCATTTCGAGAAAGTAGAATTTGTCGTCTTCAAACAGGAATTCCATGGTGCCGACACCACGATAATTCATTTTGCGCACGCAATCTGCGGCCAGTTCGCCAATAAAGTGGCGTTGTTCTGCCGACAGTGCAGGGGACGGGCATTCTTCGATTACTTTTTGGTGGCGGCGCTGGATGGAGCAATCGCGCTCGCCCAGATGCACCGCATTGCCCTGACCATCGCCCAGTACCTGAATTTCAATGTGGCGCGGGTGGGACAGGTATTTCTCCATATACATCGCGCCGTTGCCGAAAGCGGCCTTCGCTTCGCTGGATGCCATGGTGTAGCAGGCTTTGAATTCATCTGCGGATCTTGCAACCTTCATCCCCTTACCGCCGCCGCCAGCGACAGCTTTGATCAAGACGGGGAAGCCGATTTCGATGGCAAGTTTCAGGCCTTCATCCGCATCTTTCAAAATGCCGGGGGAACCGGGGATCAGCGGCAGGCCCAATGCGCGCACGGTGTCTTTGGCCACAGCTTTGTCGCCCATTTTGGCGATATGTTCGGCAGAAGGGCCAATGAAGGTAAAGCCGTGTTCTTCGACCATGCGGGCGAATTCTTCGTTCTCCGACAAAAAGCCGATGCCGGGGTGGATCGCATCCGCGCCCGTCAGTGTTGCGGCAGACAGAATAGCCGGAATGTTCAAATAGCTCAGGCGTGATGCAGGTGGGCCGATGCACACGCTTTCATCTGCCATACGTACAGCCATGGCGGCTTCGTCAGCGGTGGAATGAACCACAACGCTTTCAATGCCCATCTCACGGCAGGCGCGCACAATGCGCAGCGCAATTTCGCCACGGTTGGC
>JBGTNC010000023.1:0-3378 GCA_041743265.1 Alphaproteobacteria bacterium
GCCCGGTGCAGGGCAGATTAAATTCCTGCGTTTCCCGCTGGAAAGTGAAGCGGTGCGTGTAGATACAGGCGTGCGCGAAACGACTTATGATTCCGGCCGTGCAACAGCCTATGGCGCAGGCGATGTGATTTCGATTTATTACGATCCGATGATTGCTAAAATCATTGTGCATGGTGCCACGCGCGCCGAAGCGATCGAGCGTCTGCGCACAGCGCTGGATGAAACGCTGGTGGCGGGGCCGAAAACAAATCTGGTTTTCCTGCGCGCACTGGCGGCGCATCCGTCCTTTGTGGCGGGGGATTTGACGACACAGTTTATTGCTGAACACGGCGCTGTTTTACTGCCTGCACGCACGCGCCCCGCCGATGACGTTTTTGCACTGGCGGCCCTTGGCCTGTTTATTCGCCGCGAAAGTAATGGCGTGACACATAGCGAAGATGTATCGCCGTGGAATGACCTTTCCGCTTGGCGCATTGGCGGTGTGGATACGGATATGTTTGTGTTCAAAGAAGGCGACGAGACCGTCACTATCGGCATTTCATGCCCGCAGGGGCGTTTCACGGATCCTGTGGTCACGCTGCCCAACGGTACAAAGCAACCCGCAGAATTCACGCAGATTGCCTATGACGACAGTTTCGAGGTGAAATTCGGTGGTGTGTCTTATGCGGGTGCCGTTTTGCAAGACGGCGCACAGCTTACCGTGCTCGCACAGGGGCTGCGGGCAGAGTTGACCTATCTGGACCCCCTTGGCTTCGAGGCAGGCGACCAGACGGACGCAGGGGGGCTTCACGCCCCTATGCCCGGCAAAGTGGTGGCTGTGCGTGTACAGTTGGGCGATAGCGTCAAAAAGGGCCAGGCGCTGGTGATTGTGGAAGCCATGAAGATGGAACACACCATTATTGCGCCAGCCGACGGTATTGTAGCGGCGATCCATGCCAATATCGGCGAACAGGTGGATGAAAAGCGCGAATTGATTGCGCTGGAATAAACAGGAAATATCAATTTGGATGAACTGTTAAAAACCATCGAGAATATGAAGGCACACGTGCCGCTGGAAATATGGGGCTTTCTCATTTCCGCTGTAGTGGTTGTTATTCTGATGGTGACGGTGGGGATGATTTTATACCTGCAGCGCCGCAAAGAAACTGAAGGCACATCAGAGACAAAGCACCCCCAAAAAACATCCCTCAAAGACAAAACAAAAACACGTGAAGCCGCCCGCGCCAAAGGCTTTATCGCGGATGATGTGGAACGCGCATTGCCGGATGTATCGGCGGATACGCCAAGTCCTTTGCAGCGGCAATATTGTGCGCGCTACATTTACCCCGAACATATTGCATCCAATGCGGAATGGTCTTTGCTGCAACGGCCCGGCCACGCGTCTGGCGCTGTGTCTGCAGGCTGGCAGCTGGTGTGGCATAAGGGCGCAGAAGATGCAGGCGTGAAAGAAATTCTTGCGAAAATATCCGCAGATACGCGTTGGAAAAAACGACATTTTGAAATGGAATTGTCACGCAATGCGTTGACGTTCTACTGGGATGAATACGGCGGGAAACCGTTGGTAGACGTGTTAAAGTCTTATTTTGACCAGTTGCACAATCAAGAGGTGAAGTGATGCTGCCAGAAACCGTGCGTATTGTAGAAGTGGGCGCCCGCGACGGGTTGCAGAACGAAGCTGTTCTCATCCGTGCGGAAACTAAAATCATTTTCATCAATATGCTGACAGAAGCAGGGTTGCAAACTATTGAGGCCGGCGCCTTTGTCTCCCCTAAATGGGTGCCGCAAATGGCGGATACGGATAAAGTGCTGGCAGGCATTACACAAAAGACGGGTGTGTCTTACCCCGTATTGGTGCCGAACGAAAAAGGCATGCAGGCTGCCATCCATGCGGGTGTGCGCGAAGTTGCCGTTTTTGCCGCTGCATCGGAAAGTTTCAGCCAGAAGAATATCAATTGCAGCATTGAAGAAAGCCTTGCGCGTTTTGCACCCGTGATGCAGATGGCAAAGGATGCCGATATACGCGTGCGCGGCTATGTATCCTGCGTGCTGGGTTGTCCCTATGAAGGGGGCGTGGCACCAGAAGCCGTGGTGCCTGTGGCATCTGCGCTGTTTGATATGGGCTGCTATGAGATTTCGCTCGGCGATACGATTGGTGCTGGCACACCCGTTAAAACACGCACGCTGATACAACAGGTCGTAAAAGCAGTGCCACGGGAATCGATAGCCGTGCATTTCCACGATACCTATGGCCAAGCGCTTGCCAATATATTGGTGGCGCTGGAAGAGGGGATCAACGTCATCGATTCTGCCGCAGGCGGCCTGGGCGGTTGCCCTTATGCGCGCGGCGCAACCGGCAATGTGGCGACAGAAGATGTCTTATATATGCTGCATGGCATGGGTATTCGAACCGGTGTGGATCTGGTTAAACTGGCAGAAGCGGGCCGTTTTATTACAGAATCGGTGCAAAAGCCGCTGGCATCCCGCGTAGGGCAAGTGCTCAAGCAAAACCTAATCGACTGATTTATATCATATATATGTGCGTTGATTGACGCGCGCTCTGTGTTTATGTAAAGATAGTATCCTTGCAAGAAACAGAAGGTAACAGCTATGGCGCGCGATCTTGAGACATTACGAGTAAAGCTTTGGGAGTTGTTTGAAGAAGCAGCAGATAAACACAAAAACTATGCCGATGGTACTTACGACCAATATACGAGTACAAAGATGGCCAATCGGCAAGGTATGGCCTCTCTTGCAAATGCTCTTGTGAATACCGAACGCGAGATTCGCGCGCGGGATGAAGCGCAAAATGGCCTGAAATTGCCAGGCAAGTCGAAAGTCGCTGCAAATAAAGCGTGAAACGATTGTACTAAAACGGGCCGGAGACTCGCAAAAAACGGCTAAAGATCCAAAAGATTCGCAAAACGTCCTTCTTCGTCAGCTCCGTTTTCGTGCCCAATAAAGGGATTGGGCAGGGTTTTAAAATTGTTTTGACAAGTTAGGGGCGGATACGTATAAACCACTCACTGTCTGCCGCAGATTCGTGGCGGCCACAGGGAAAACGAAAAAAGAATAAAAACTTTGTTTTTCTTGTTGACCTTGGAACTTGGTTCCTTTAGGTTTCTGGCTCTGACAGATTCTCTCCGGTTCGCAAAAACTTCGGTTTTCGGCACGGGGGCTTTTTGCGGCGAAAACTGCAAAAGTCGGATGGCTTCGGCCACAGGGTTATTGAACATTGTAGATCGATGAGAAGAGATACGCAGGCAGCGGTTTGTGATTACGTTTCGTGTTTTACAAACGACCTGTATCTGTGTATCTCGCACAATCAACAGAACATAATTTAAGTCGTAAGATTTGAATTGTGTTCGACAGTGAAAAGCA
>JBGTNC010000024.1:0-9445 GCA_041743265.1 Alphaproteobacteria bacterium
CTTTCTGGCTGAATGCGATAGGGGGCTTTGGGTTGTTCTCTGGCATCCCATTCATAAAAAGCATCCGCAGGTATCAGGCAGCGGCGGGATTGAAAGGCATCGCGAAAGGATGGTTTCTCCGCCGCTGTTTCTGCGCGGGCGTTGATGAAACGGCTGCCTTTCATGTCTTTGGCCCAATGCGGCACAAAACCCCAGAGCAGGGGGTGCAGCTGCTTTTTATCTTTTTTGCGGCGGATCACAGCGGCTTTCTGCCCTGGGCTGATAATGCCCGTGGCGATGTCGTCTACGTCCTCTGCGGGGGCGTCTTGTATCTCGAAGACTGCCCGCAACTGGCCCGCACTGGCCGCTTGTTGATAGCGTCCGCACATCTGCAATTTACCTTTCATCGGTTTATGCCCTATATTGGCAAAAACCGATGATACAAAAAAGACCAAAAGGATGAAGACAATGGCGGGTAAAACAATTTTAACAGGGGTGAAGCCCACAGGCGCGCCGCATCTTGGCAATTATGTCGGTGCCATTCGCCCCGCCATTCAATTGGTAGACGGTGCGGATAAATCTTTTTTGTTTATCGCAGATTATCACGCGCTGAACGCCGTGCATGACCGCAAAGCGCTGGCGATGGATAGCTACCATGTTGCCGCCACGTGGTTGGCGCTGGGCGTTAATCCGGATAAAACGGTTTTTTATCGCCAGTCCGATATCCCTGAAATTTTTGAACTGACAACAGCGCTGATGGCTGTCACACCCAAAGGTCTGATGGATAGATCGCACGCGTATAAAGCCGCGATGGATAAAAACAGTGCGGAGGACCGCGATGTAGATGCTGGTGTCAATATGGGGCTTTATACCTACCCCATTTTGATGGCAGCCGATATTCTGGTCATGCAGGCGCAATTGATACCGGTTGGTAAAGACCAAGTGCAGCACATCGAATTTGCGCGTGATATTGCGGGATACTTTAACAATACTTTCGGCAATACGCTGACACTGCCGGAGTATCAAATTGAAAAAGCAGGCGCTGCTATTCCGGGCCTTGATGGCCGCAAGATGAGCAAAAGTTACGGCAACCACATTCCCGTTTTCATGGACAGCAAACAGCGCCAGAAAATGATCATGAAGATTGTGACAGATTCAAAATTGCCGGAAGAAGCCAAAGAGCCGGATGACAATACCGTCTTTCAACTCTACAGCCACTTCGCCAAGGATGCCGATATTGCCGCTATGCGTGATGCCTTCGTCAAAGGCGGCATGGGCTATGGTGATGCGAAAAAATTATTGGCGGCAGCGGTGGAAGAAACGCTGATGGAGCCGTCGCGCCTTTACGCCGAATATATGTCTGACCTTTCAAAGATTGATAAAATTTTGGAAGAGGGTGCTGCCCGTGCCCGTGTGGTTGCCCGCAAAACCGTATCGGACTTGCGTGACAAGGTCGGCCTCAAGCCTTTGAAATAATTGCCCAATACCCCATATATTGACATAAGCCCGATCTCGGCCTAGTTTTGCGGCCAGCGCGGGGGTATAACCCTGCCTGCCTTTCATTGCGGAATTTATATTTAAGAGTGTGTTTTAAAAATGTTCGATGTCAAAGAAACCCGTTTGCTGCAACACCCGACGGTTGAAAAAGCCTATCAGGTTATGCGCACGTTTTTTGCCGATGATAAAAGCGGCGATGCCTTCGCCCGTGAAGCCATTCGTGGCGGGGAGCTGATTTCGCGCTTCGCTGCAAAGCCGGACCCTGATGCGATTGCCGCTGCTGTATTGATGGATGGCATGATCATCCGCTATGACGCGCAACAATTCGCGCAAAGCGTTAGCCCCAAGGCTGCGGATTATTTGCAAAAGTTTTATGACCTCGATATCGAAAACCCTGTTTTCACCACAGAAGCGGAGCGCCAGATTTTGTTGGCGGCCAGTATCAAAGGGCTTGATCACATCAACGGTGTGATTGCAGCGCCAGATTTTTACGATGCTGAAAACGAGATGTATCAAGATTATCGCCGTGTAAAACAAATTCTGGATGCGAACGAAGTATCGTTGCAAAAAATTCTGCCCCATACCGAAGAAACTGCCATGGCCGAATTTGCGCTGGAAAGTTTTATTCGCGCCAAAGAAGCACTGAATGAAAAGGTAGCCACCGCACAGGCGGAGCTGGCGTTTGAAAATACAGGCCTTCCTGCGCATCCCTTCGTGCGCGCCGTCTATGAATATATGCTGGCGGATAATCTGGAGCGCCACCCCATGGGCGGTTATGTCGATACCAACCGTGATATCGCCAAACTGCTGGTGGAGACGGGGGCCACGCAAGATCCGGAAGTAATCGGCGCTGCGTTGTTGAACCAGCATTACTGTGAAGATCAATCTGTGCTGGCTGAAAAATTCTCCCCGCGGTTGCTGGAATTATTTCAAGCATCATCCCCTTGGGCGCGTATGGGCACAGAAAAAGAGACAGAGGCTCTCTCCGCCGATGCGCAAGTCTGGGGCAAAACCATCACCCATGCGCATCACCTGAATTTTCTGGAAGGTAATATTACGCATTACCCGCTGTATAAAGAGCGGATGGAAGAACACAGCCTGTCCCGCTGGCTGGAAGATCTTGAATCTCTGCATGATAAGGTGAAAAAGGGCGCAGCCGAAGAAAGCAGTCCCGCCTTGCAAAAGCGCATGGAACAAGCCGTCACGGCCGCGCATTGGCTCATGTATGTGCCTGAAAACAAAGCCATTCGCGCCCCCGGCAGCCCGAAAATAGATCACGGCTGGTAAAAACTTGCTTTTTAAAGCCGTTTTATGTATTGTCCGGTACTGAAGAATTCGAAAGAAATGCAATGAAACAAGGCCTTTTAACCGCTGCACTGATATTGATGTTCGCAAGCCCCGTGCTGGCGGATGTGAATTCTATGTCTGTGGATCAGGCCCGCGCTGAAAAAGCGGCATTGGCAGAGCTTTTGTCCGCCCGTATCAAATCCGCGCTGGAAGGCGAGGCCTATACCCTCGACAAATCCTGCGATGCGGAAGCCGAGTGTATTATTTCTATTCGCCCCTGATGCGGGTGAACAGGACTTAATCTCAAAAAACATTATAGTATCTACCAGATAAGTTCTGGACCCGATCGCCAAGATCGGGCATTTTGGCCTGTATTCCCAAGGATTGCAGCGCCTGTAACAAGAGAGTGACCCCATGACGACAGAGCAGACCACAACCGATTATTCCAGCACCATCCATCTGCCGCAGACGGATTTTCCGCGCCGCGCAGGCCTTGCGGAAAAAGAGCCGCAAATTTTGGCACGCTGGGAAAAAATGGATTTGTACAAGCGTCTGCGTGACCTGTCCAAAGACCGCGAAACATTTATCCTGCACGACGGCCCCCCCTATGCCAACGGGCATATCCACATGGGCCATGCGCTGAACAAGATTTTGAAAGACGTTGTGAACAAATACTGGCAGGCACTGGGTTATAACGCGCCCTATGTGCCGGGCTGGGATTGCCATGGCTTGCCGATCGAATGGAAGATCGAAGAAAAATATCGCGCCGAAGGTTTGGACAAAGACGCGGTGGATCCGCTCGCCTTCCGTGCGGAATGCCGTGCCTTCGCGCAAAAATGGGTGGATATCCAATCCGCCGAATTCCAGCGTCTGGGCGTGACAGGGGATTGGAAAAATCCGTACCTGACCATGACCTTTGGCGGTGAAGCGGCGATTGCGCGTGAAATCCACAAATTCCTGCACAACGGTTTGCTGTACAAAGGGGCCAAACCCGTGATGTGGTCCGTGGTTGAAAAAACTGCGCTGGCCGAAGCAGAAGTTGAATACAAAGAACATAAATCCATCACCGTCTGGGTAAAATTCCCCGTCAAAAAAGGCCCCGCCGCGCTGGAGGGTGCAAATGTTGTGATCTGGACGACAACACCTTGGACACTGCCGGGTAACCGCGCTGTCGGTTATGGCCGCGATGTGTCTTATGTGGGTATCGAAGTGGCCAGCCTTGGCGAAAACAGTCTGGCAACCGTGGGCGATCGTCTGCTGGTCTGCGCGGATTTGAAAGACGCTTTGCTGAAAGATGCCAAAATTACGGACGTCAAAGAATTCTGGCAGGGCAAGGGCGCTGATCTTGAAGGCATGCTGTGCCAACATCCTTTGCATGCCTTGGGCTATGATTTTGATGTGCCTGTGTTGCACGGTGATTTCGTGACGACGGATACGGGTACGGGCTTTGTGCATATCGCCCCCGGTCATGGTTATGATGACTGGAAACTCATCATGGAATACAACGCACCGCTGCCGATGGATCAACGCATCCCGATTGAATCTGCCGTTGATGACGAAGGTATCTATACCGACAAACATCCGCATTTTGCCGGCAAAGTTGTCTATACGCAAAGAGGCGAGATGGGCGATGCAGGCCCCACGGTTTTAAAAGCCATGCTGGCCGAAGGCAAGCTGGTTGCCAAAGGTAGCCTGCGCCACGAATACCCACATTCATGGCGGTCCAAAGCACCATTGATCCACCGTGTGACACCGCAATGGTTCATCGGCATGGATGGCGCGCAAACAGATACGCTGCGCAAAAAAGCGCTGCAAGCCATCGGCGATACACGCTGGGTGCCGGAAGCGGGTGAAAACCGTATCCGCGCCATGATCGAACAGCGCCCCGATTGGTGTATCTCCCGCCAGCGTGCATGGGGTGTGCCGATTGCATTGTTCTTGCATAAAGAAACAGGCGAGCCATTGAAAGATGCCGCCGTTGATAAACGCATCTGCGATGCCTTTGCCCTAGATGGTGCGGATGCATGGTGGTCGCGCAACGCGCAAGATTTCCTCGGTAATGATTACAAGCTGGATGATTACACCCAAGTATTCGACATTGTCGACGTCTGGTTTGAATCCGGTTGTACGCATGCTTTCGTTTTGGAAGACCGCCCAGAACTGTCATCGCCTGCCGATTTATATCTGGAAGGTTCTGACCAGCATCGTGGCTGGTTCCATTCATCCTTGCTGGAATCTTGTGGCGCACGTGGCCGCGCACCTTACAAAACCGTGCTGACGCATGGTTTTGTGCTGGATGAAAAGGGCTATAAAATGTCCAAATCACTCGGCAACGTGGTGGACCCGCAGGATCTCGTCAATGAATATGGCGCGGATATCGTGCGCCTCTGGACTATGTTGTGCGATTACGCGCAAGATATCCGCATCGGCAAAAACACGCTGAAAAATACGGCGGACATTTACCGCCGTATCCGTGGCACGTTCTGTTATTTGCTGGGCAGTCTGGATGGCACTGGCGACGGTGTTGCTTTTGATGACCTCTCCGGTCTGGATCGCTACATCTTGCACCGTTTGCATGACATCGATACGCAAGTGAAAAACTCGGTAAAGGAGTATGATTTCCAGCATCTGGTGAATACCGTGCATAACTTCTGTGCCCGTGAATTGTCTGCGGTTTATTTTGATATTTGCAAAGACACGCTGTATTGCGAAGCTATGGGCAGCAAAAAACGCCGTGCGGTTGTGCATGTGCTGGATAAAGTCTTTGTGCACCTGTGCCATTGGCTGGCGCCCGTGCTGACCTTTACGACAGAAGAAGCCTGGTTGTCTTACAAAGGCCTTGGCTTTGATGACCTGTCCGAAAGCATCCATTTCTCCACCATGCCCGATACCCCAGCCGAATGGGAAAACAAGGCATTGGCCGAGACATGGGAAAAAATCATGGATGTCCGCGCTGTTGTGACAGGTGCGCTGGAAGTCAAACGTGCCGAGAAACAAATCGGTGCGTCACTCGAAGCATCACCCACGGTTTATGTGGCAGACGCAGAACTTGCCAAAACGCTTGCTGATCTGGGCTTTGCCGATGTGTGCATTACGTCTGGTATCACCGTGGTCGCGGGCGAGGCACCGGCAGATGCGTTTAAAACGGATGCCGTTAAAGGTATCGGTGTTGTTTTTGGCAAATCGGATGGCGAAAAATGTCCGCGCTGCTGGAAGTACACGCAAGATATCGGTGCGGTGCCTGCGCATCCGCATGTTTGCGCGCGTTGTGCGGATGCTGTGGAGAAAGAAGCCAAGGCAGCAGCGGCTTAAACACTTATGTTGATTTAGCCGGGGCCGGAGGGTGGTTTCGTTGTGGCCATCGCGACGATTGGCGCGTCTTCAAACGTATCCGTGTCAAACTTGTTGCTGAAACGGTCGTAAATTTCCTGATAGCTGCGGGCGGTGCCGTTGCGGCGATAGAAAATATTACGGTTGGAGCGTGCCGCCGCGCGGAACGTGGTGGCGGCAGCTTGGCTGCTATTGCTTTCTAGTTTTTTCAAGAAGGTGACCGCATTGCCGGAGCCTAAAAAATGCGCCAGATATTGATCTGTGCGGGTAATGTCGCGGTTGGGCAATCCGGCTTTTAAAATTTCTTCGTTCTCTTTCATAAACTCTGCGCCCATGAGGGCGGAAATGCGCGGGTCTGTGCGCAAAGACAGCGCATACTGGCTGAGGAACGGATTGCTGATAAAGGCAATATCATGCCCGTTGCTGTCTTGCCGTGTTTCGACTTTACGGGCAAGGTCGGTCAACCCGTATTTCGCGCCATGATCGCGGATCATCAACATCCATGTATTGTCGATAAACTGGAAAAGCCCTGTCGCGCTGGATGTGCTGGCTTCTACATCTGTCACAAAGCCGCTTTCGGCGCTGACCAGTTCCATCATATAGCCAAATTCAACGCCGACAACTTTGCTGGCATGGCGGATGGAAAAAGCATCGGCGGGTGTAATCGGGCGCTCATCGGTGGCATAGGTTTGTGCATCGGCTTTGGCTTGTGTGGCGGCTTCTTCAAGCATGACGCTGACGGATTTTCCTTCTTCAAACAACGGGCGGCTCATCTGAATAAATTCAGCGCGGCCGGCGACGCTAAGCGGGCCTTTGACACCGTCAGCGCCGCGAATACCCAAATCAAACCCCAGTGTCATCATATGCGCCTGATCAATTGCCATTTGCTGGTTCGGGCGGTAATCGGCGCCTGTGAAACCTATGCGGCGTGGAATCTGTGCTTCGGTCTGCATAAATTCCGCGCCCATGATGGCTGATACGCGCGGATTATGGCGCAGCGATATAATCTGGCGCAGCACATTGGCATCGGTCACGGTGGCAATGGTGGCTGTTTCTGTTTCGTGCAGCGTGATGCGGTCGGCAAAAAAGCCGAAGCCGTGTTGATCGCCGTGTTGCTTCATTAAATACAGCCATGTGGGTACGGTGAATTTAAAAAGAGATTCACGTTGCAGGCCGGAGCGATCACTGCCTGTCACAATCCCGCCTGTTTCTGTCAGGCGCGTCATATAGGTATCGTGATCCATTCCGGCTTGCTGAGAGGCAAAGCGTAATGTGGCAGCCACTGGGCGCGGCACATTCCAGATTTTGGCATCTTCTTTGGCAGCCTCGGTCAGGGTGCGAATGTAATCACGCTCATCCGCGCTCAATCCGCCTGTGCTGGTTGTATCGCCGCGCAGGGCACGAAACTCGTTAATGGATTGATTGTTCTGCTCAAAGAAAATATTGCGCGGCTTTTCTGTATCATCGGAGAGAATTTGCTGAATAGACGGTGCAGGGGGCAGTGGAATGATGGGGGCATCGGCGGGTACGACAATCGTACGGCCCGCCTGTGTTGATGTGGTCGCCTGTGTAGCGGCCTCATCACCGGCGGCATAAGTGGATGCGCCCGGCATCAGGGTCATCATGGTGACCGACACCGCTGCAATATTAAATGCGCGCCGTGCCTTGGTTCGAACGTCTGTTTTCCAGTCTGTCTGTGCCGCCAAAACGCCTCCAGTGCCATTTCTTCCATAATAAGATAGCAAGTAGCTGGTTAATAAAGCATTATCCGGCGGTTTTGTTCCCTGCTGAATTCGTTTTTTTGGGGGCTGGAAGTGCCGCGCTTTTGCTCTATATCATTGCAATCATATAGTTTTATCAAAAACACGCCCATCCAGAGGAACGCAGAAAAATGACCGTACATGAAATGACAGCTGCCAAAACCGCCGCCAATATCGACACATTGCGCGATTCCCTGCCGGATTTTGCCAAAGACATCCGCCTGAATGTGGCAAGCGTGTTGAAGGCGGATAGCAATAGCGGTTTGTCACTGAATCAAGTACTGGGCATTGCCTTGGCTTCTGCCTATGCCACACGCCACGCGGGCGTGATTGCCGCTGTGGAGGGCGAGAGTGCCGCCACGCTAAGCGCCGAAGAAATCAATGCCGCAAAAGCCGCCGCCACCATCATGGCGATGAACAATATTTACTATCGCTCCACTTATATGACCGAAGATGCGGAACTAGGACAGATGCCCGCTGGTTTGCGTATGAACGTGATTGGTAATCCCGGCATTGATAAAGTGACGTTCGAGCTTTATGCGCTAGCGGTATCTGCCGTTAATGGTTGCAGTGCTTGCGTTAAATCACATGCCGGTAAAGTGGAACAAGAGGGCCTACCCAAAGCTGCTGTGCAACATAGCTTCAAGATTGCTGCCGTATTGTCGGCAGCCGCACAGGCGCTGTCGATTTAAATACGGGTCTTATTCCAATCGGCTATTTGTATAACCAGACGAAAGGATAAAGAAAATGTCGAATAAAAATCATAACGTGGTGCAATCGCTCTCCGTGCTTTTGGCGGATAGCTATGTGCTGCAATTAAAAACACAGAACTATCATTGGAACGTGACGGGGCCGCATTTCTCTGCGCTGCATGTCATGTTTCAAGCGCAATACGAAGCATTGTTTGCCACGGTGGATGATCTGGCGGAACGCTTGCGTGCGCTGGGTGAAAAAGCACCGGGTAGTTTTGCCGCTTTTGCCACACTTGCGCAATTGAAGGAAGAAACGGGTAACCCTGATGCCATGACCATGGTCAAAAACTTGGCCAATGATCACGAAACTCTGGCAGCGGATGCAGATGCGGTTTTAAAAGCCGCCACCGAAGTCGGCGACGATGCCACAGGTGATCTAGCGATTGCGCGGATGCAGGCACACCAGAAAACAGCTTGGATGCTGAAGGCGCATTTGGCGGCCTAACTCTCTTTTTTACACACACATGTAACAAGCCGCCCGATGTTGATTTGCATCGGGCGGTTTTGTTTTGGCAGATTGTGGCGGCAAAGCGGGCATGCTAGCGTGATGGGCATGAAGGCAATGATGCAAAAGCTGAAAACATGGGCGCGGCAGATCAAAGATGATTTGATCGTGCTGTATTACGCCCTGCGTGATCCGGCAGCGCCGTGGATTGCGCGGATTGTAGGCGGGTTGACTGTAGCTTATGCCTTGAGCCCCATTGATTTGATACCGGACTTTATCCCCGTACTTGGCATGCTGGATGATATTGTGCTGGTGCCCGCAGGCCTGTGGCTGGCGTGGCGTTTGCTGCCTGTTGATCTTGTGGCGCGGTATCAGGCACAGCGGGCCGAACTTGT
>JBGTNC010000025.1:0-6470 GCA_041743265.1 Alphaproteobacteria bacterium
GGTGCGCATGGGTTATTTCCCTGGTGCTTTGGGCGGCTTTAGCTTCAGCGGCTTTTTAATGACAATATTTTTTTGCAAAACGGGGTTGAACATTTCATCCATCCGCGCTTCGCTTTGTGGTTTTGCACTTTTGTTGAAGGCGGGCCACAACTGTTTTTTGTCGCTGTTGATCACCACATGGCGGTCTGTCACGGGCTGCACAGCATTGTTGCGCGTGATGACAAAACGGTCATGAAACTCAATCCGCGGATCCCATTGCATGGTGTTGTTGTGGCGTGTGTGTGGCGGGCCCGCAATCAAAGTTTTGACGTCTTCGCGCGTCATCAAAGTATTTGCGAGCAGGTAGACCTTGGATGCGTTTTCTTGCCAATTCAAACTCTCCGCAGCATCCGCCACATGGGCTGGTGCGTCGTAGAAAAAGAAGCCGCAGGCATGCACCGGAATATCCAGCTTGGCAATATCACGGCTGGCAACAGCCACAGGCTGCGCCACGCCTTTTTCGGGCGCCTGCGGGCTGGGCACGATATAGGCCACATATGTCTGCATCTGCTTATTTGACATAGGTGTGTTATAGCACGGGGTATAAAGGCAGGGCCAAGCCAAATTGTGCCCATGATGCTGATATTGCAGCGCAAGAAGCTCTCTATGCCTACCGTATAGGCCAAAAGATGTCTCTTTGGCCGTACTTTACGAATGAGAACATTTCGTGTACAGATTGGACTTAGGCATATTTTCGTAACGAATCAATTTTCAGGTAGCGCCGATGGCGAAAAGATTTTTTAAAATCGGCGGGGGTGTCGCTCTTTTCCTGATCGGCGTGGTCCTGTCAGCGCATTTTGTATTGCAGCCGCAAATCACACCGCTCCCGACGGGTACAACGGCCACACATATCGTGGTCGAAAAATCCAAACATTTACTGACGCTTTATGATGGTGATGCGCTCTTGCGTAGCTACCCTGTGTCTTTCGGGCGTGGCGGACTTGGCGCAAAACAGCGCGAGGGAGATCAGCTGACGCCAGAGGGGCAGTATAAAATTTCAGGCCGCAATCTGCGCAGCCGTTACCATCTTTCTTTGCGCATCAGTTATCCCGATGCAGCAGACCAGAAACGTGCCACTGAAAACGGCGTTTCGGCAGGCAGTGACATTATGTTGCATGGTTTGCGCAACGGGCTTGGATGGCTGGGCATTGCGCAGCGTCAGTTAGATTGGACGCAAGGTTGTATCGCGCTGACCAATCCGGAAATAGAAGAACTATGGCGTGTTGTGCCAGATGGTACTGCAATTGAGATCAAAGCCTAAGAGAGGCAGGAGAATTTATGGTTCAACGTGTCAGAACAACCGCTTTTCAGGGCGTGGATGTATTAGATATCGATGTTGAAGTGCAATTGTCGCAAGGCTTGCCCGCTTTTAACATTGTGGGGCTTCCCGATAAAGCTGTGGGGGAGAGCAGGGAGCGTGTACGCGCCGCCCTGCATGCCATCGGCCTTTCGCTACCTGCTAAACGTGTCACGGTCAATCTGGCACCGGCGGATGTGCAAAAAGAAGGCAGCCATTTTGATCTGCCGATAGCACTGGGTGTGCTGGCGGCCATGGGTGTTTTCCCGGGCGAAGAGCTGGCGCATTACGTGGTGTTGGGTGAATTGTCGCTGGATGGCAGCATCCGCGCTGTATCGGGTGTTTTGCCTGCCGCGATTTCTGCTTCCGCCAATGGCTATGGCATCATTTGCCCCGAGGCTTGCGGCGGTGAGGCCGTTTGGGCAGGGGATTTGGAAGTTCTGGCACCTGCCAATCTGGTCACATTGCTTAATCACATGAAGGGCACGCAAGTGCTCTCTCGTCCGGAAGCGGTGATGGCGGAGATCAACCCCGTGCGCCTTGATCTAGCGGATGTGAAGGGGCAAGAAAGCGCCAAGCGTGCCTTGGAAGTGGCAGCAGCAGGCGGTCATAATTTGCTGATGGTAGGGCCACCCGGTTCGGGCAAATCTATGCTGGCAGCACGTATGCCCGGTATTCTGCCGCCTTTGACACCGCGTGAAGCGCTGGAATCATCCATGATCCATTCTATCGCAGGCACGTTGGAAGGCGGGCGGCTGATTACGCAGCGTGCTTTTCGCGATCCGCATCATTCTGCCTCTACACCGTCTATTATCGGCGGCGGTCAGCGGGCAAAGCCGGGTGAAATCTCGCTCGCGCATAACGGTATTTTATTTCTGGATGAGCTGCCTGAATTTAATCGCCAGACACTGGAAGCCCTACGCCAACCATTGGAAACGCGCCGTGCCCTCGTATCCCGCGCGAATTACCATGTGACCTTCCCTGCAAAGTTTCAATTGATTGCCGCAATGAACCCGTGCCGTTGCGGGCATGTGGCTGATCCTGCGCTTGCTTGTGCGCGGGTGCCAAAATGTGTAGCGGATTATCAGGCTAAAATCTCGGGGCCTGTGTTTGACCGCATCGATATTCATATCGATGTACCTGCGGTGAGTGCGGCAGATTTATCTTTGCCGCCGCCGCGCGAAACATCGGCGCATGTGGCGATGCGCGTGGCGGATGCGCGTGATCGCCAATTGGAAAGATTTCAAAAACTGGGCGTTGCCGATGTTTATACAAATGCCGAAGCAGATGGCGATGTGTTGATGCAAATCGCGCCACTGGATAGTGCATCGCAAAAATTGCTGACGGATGCGGCGGAAAAAATGAAACTGTCCGCGCGCGGTTATCACCGTGTATTGCGTGTGGCGCGTACCATTGCCGATATTGCGGGTAAAACGCAGATTGACCCCACACATATCGCCGAAGCCCTGTCTTACCGGCGGATGCGCGGGGGTTTGGCACAAGCAGCCTAAACGGGACAGATTCGGCTTGTATGGGCGATCTGGCGCGGCAAGTTAATCTATTGATATCAATCTCTTAGCCGCCATATCTTGGCTTTTATTTGTCGGTAATACGGTAAGCGTGCTATTATATCTATATGTCTATGGCATAAAGATTTTATCCGTGATGCTGGTTTTGTGCCTGCATGCGGTACGGGGAGAAATAAAAAATGTCTATCCAGAACGAAAACAATTCCTCAGGCCTGATCGATGTCCAGCAAGAATCCGCCAAGAACTTTGCGGCGATTGAAGCTGTACTGACCAGCAATCCCGGTATGTCCAGCTTCTTTAGCGGCAGCGCGGGTGGCGGCGGTAATGCGCCCAGACAAAGTTCCGAAGCCGAACACTTTATGACCGCAGGTTTTTCTGTTGGCGGTAAAAAAGCCGAGTTGGTTAAACAGATGGGCGAGGTGGTGTTTGACAGCGGCTCAAAACAAACAGGCTCTATGTTTGTGGGCGGTAAACGCGGCAATAACAGTTTCAATATCGGCTACGCCGGTGAAAAGGGCGTTGGCGCAAAAGGCCCGCAAAAACCACAGGGTACGAATTTGATCGATCCCGGTTATTTTGCCAAACGCAAGCAAGCCAAAACGGTTGATAAAAACCATACGATTGCGGCAAACGTGAGCGCGACAGGAAAAGCCCTGACAGGCGGCTCGCATGCAATGCCCGGGTCTTCCCATACGCCATCCATCCAAAAGCCGACACCTGAAATGGTCGCGCAGTTATCGCATATGTGCAATGGCTTGTTGATGGATCGCGATACATTGCATGGTATCAAAAATGGCCCCATCTCCAGAACCCGTCTTATTCGGGATCTGCAAGAAGGTAAAGAGGGTGCGGAGCAAAACCTGCGTACCATGACGCCGGGTCAGCAAGAAGAAGCCTTCCGTAATATGTCGGTTGCTGTGAAGAACGATATTTTGGATGGCGTGAATGGCCAGCCCAAAGCACCGGCCCCGCCAAGTAATCGCGGCTGATAAATTATTTCTTATAAAAAAAACCGCCCTTTCAATGGGCGGTTTTTTTTATCTTAAACGAGTCGATGGTTATTTTTCGTCATCGGCTTCCGCGTCATCCGGATCTGTGCGGCCTTCGGCCAGTGCGCGTTCTTTTTTGATGTAATGGCGCACACCAAAAGGCAGGGCCAGCAAATATCCCACGGCCAGAATGGTCAGCGTTGGCCATGTGTCATTGATCAGCCCCGCGATCACGATCCCGAAAATCGCCAAGGCCGGAATCTTCATTTTGTAGGAAATACGGATCTGCTTGCTCGAGAACGTCGGTATATTGCTGACCATCATGGCGGCCACAATCAATGCCCAGAACCCGACGACCACGGGATCGCGCACAAATTTTTCGGCAGCCGTGCCCACTTGAAAATAAACCACCATCGGCAAAAGGCAAAGGCCCGCCCCAATAGGGGATGGCACGCCGATAAAGTATTTGCTCAAAGGGTTTTTGGGGTCTTCTTCATCGCCTGCAATATTGAAACGTGCAAGACGCAGGGCAACCGCCATGGCGAAGATGAGCGCCACAGGCCAAGCCCATCGTCCGGCACCTTCTAATACCCAAAGGTAGATGACAAGGGCAGGCGTTACACCAAAGCAAACGAAGTCGGAAAAACTATCCAGCTCGGCGCCCAATTTGCTCTGTGCTTTTAACAGCCTTGCCGCAGCACCATCAAAGGCATCCATAAACGCTGCGACCACGACCGCAATGACCGCATGCTCCCATTTGCCAGCGATAGCAAATTTGATTGATGTCATACCCGCCGCCAAAGCGGTGAGCGTGATCATGTTCGGGATCATTTTGTGGATCGAAAGTTTTTTTGGCTGTCGGGCGGCGGCCATGCGGCTCTCCTGCTGGATGTTGTCCGGTGGGGTTATTTCACCGGTTGTGCATCTGTGCGGGTTTCACCCACGCGCGTGGCTTCGGCGGAGGTAAAATCGGCGATAACCGTTTCGCCGCCAATCATACGCTGGCCAATGCAAACAAGCGGTTGTACACCGGGTGGCAAATAAATATCAACGCGGCTGCCAAAACGGATCAGGCCATACAGTTCGCCTGCTTTGACTTTCTGACCGGCGGCCAGTTTGCAAATAATGCGGCGGGCAACAAGGCCTGCGATTTGCACAAATGCAACGCTCGAGCTATGTCCATTGAGCTTCACCAATACAGTGGAGCGTTCATTTTCAAGGCTGGCTTTGTCGAGGTTCGCGCTCAGGAATTTACCGGGGTGATAAACAACTTTTTTGACTTCACCATCGGCTGGAATACGCTGTACATGCACATCGAACACATTCAAGAAAACGCTGACGCGTGTGACGGTGTCTGCATCGCAAAGGGCATCGCCTGTTGGCGCGCCTTCTTTGCCACGGCAATCGTCCAGTTCAGGCGGCAGCGGCACTTGGGCGATGAGGGAGACAAGGCCATCGGCTGGGCTAACAATCAAGCCTTCGCGCACAGGTGTGACGCGTGCGGGATTGCGGAAGAAATAGACACACCACAAGGTGAGTACCAAACCGGCAAAACCCAGAAAGCAATTGATAAACGCGAGGATAATCGCGACCACGGCAAAACCGCCAATGAAAGGAAAGCCCGCCGGATGTACGGGAATAAAAAGCGTTTTGCGGATAAGGGCGATCAAGTCGTTCATAGAAACAGCAATCCTCGGTTGGGCATAACCATGATAGGTCAGCAGTTGTACGCTTGCGCGTTTAAACGATAGTTTTGTCGTTTAAAGAGGGGGAATACAAGGGTTAATTGATTGACATAATATATCAGTTCATCGTGGACAAGCGCACATAATTTCCTTATATAGTAAGGCCCTTTGGTTTTCAGGCGTGATCGGGGTCACAAAAGCAAACCTTTGCCAGAAAACGGATTTGAAAGAACAATAAGAAATGAAAAAAGTAACCTCCGTCTGCGTGTATTGCGGCACAGGCCATAAAGTAGACGCCTCCTACAAAGAAGCGGCAGAAAATCTGGGGACCGTATTGGGCCAGCAGAAAATCGGGCTGGTTTATGGTGGCGGTCGTGTGGGCTTGATGGGTATCGTCTCTGAAGCCTGCTTCAAGGCTGGCGGCACTGTGATCGGTATTATTCCGGAACATATTTCAGAGAAAGAAGACGCAAACAACGACCTGACCGAGCTGTTTGTGGTGGATAGCATGCATAGCCGCAAGCAAATGATGGTAGATAAATCCGAAGGCTTTATCGTCTTGCCGGGCGGTTTTGGCACGCTGGATGAGACTTTTGAAATCCTGACATGGAAATACCTTGGCCTGCATGACAAGCCCATTGTTTTCCTGAACGTCAACGGGTTCTATGATCCCTTGCTGAAGATGATTGACCATATGGTAGATAGCGGTTTTACACCATTCTGGCATCGCAGTCTGTTTCAGGTTGTTGGAACACCTGAAGAAGCGGTTGTTGCCCTGTCTGCGCAACCGGAACATATCCGCCCCGACATAAAGCACCTTTAAGGTCCTGTTAAAAATTTTCTGACAAGCGCAAGAGACTGGAAATTCTGTTCTGATTTGACTATTTTAATAGAAGGATGCTGCGCTGCATTCACCACATTAAGCCGTAAG
>JBGTNC010000026.1:0-22729 GCA_041743265.1 Alphaproteobacteria bacterium
TGCGATATAGCGCGGGTCTTCCCCGCCATCCAGCATGCGGGAAAACCAGTAAAGCGCCGCATCTGCATCCGATCCGCGCACGGATTTATGCAGTGCGCTGATCAGGTTATAATGGCTGTCATCCGCTTTATCGTAGAGCGGAGCGCGTTTTTGCACCAGTTTAGACAGGCCCGCCACATCCAAGGCACCCTTTTTCTGGGTTTGGAAAATCTGCTCGGCAAGGCCCAGCAAATAACGCCCGTCACCATCTGCCATGCGCAGCAAAGCCGCGCGTGCTTCAGGGGCCAGCGGCAGGGGGCGGTTCATATTTTTCTCTGCGCGCAGCAAGAGCGTTTCAAGCGCGGTATCTTCCAGACGGTTTAAAATCAGCACCTGACAGCGCGAGAGCAAAGCTGCGTTGAGTTCAAACGACGGATTTTCTGTTGTGGCTCCCACCAGTGTGATCGTACCGTCTTCTACATAAGGCAAAAACGCATCTTGCTGTGATTTATTGAAGCGGTGGATTTCATCCACAAACAACAAAGTGCCACGGCCCATATTGCGGCGGTGCTTGGCGGATTCAAACACCTTGCGCAAATCGGCAACGCCCGAGAATACGGCGGAAATGGCCTCAAACTGCAAATCAGTATGCTGCGCCAAAAGCCTTGCCAGTGTTGTTTTACCGCAACCGGGCGGCCCCCAGAAAATGATGGACGATATTTTGCCAAGGCTGACCATACGCGCCAGTGCGCCATCTTCATCGCGGATCAAATGATCTTGTCCGACAACATCTTCCAGCGTTTTCGGGCGCAACAAATCGGCCAGCGGGCGTGGTGCCAGCTTTGCCGCCTGTTCCGCCTCTTGCGGTGTGTTGTCGAACAGACCCGTCATAGCGTAATCATCAGGTTCAAGACCTGTTGCCCGCGCTTGATCTGTACCTGCCAGCGGCGCACATCGGATGATGCCTTGAGCGCGGTTTTCATCTCCAGCATCGCAGGGGTGGGCGCACCATTCACCATCAGGATAATATCGCCGATAGATACCCCCAAACGTGCCGCAGCACTGCCTTGTTCAACAGCTGTCACAACAACGCCGGTTTCTTCAAACGGCAGGCCTGTTTCATCAGCCACTGCGGGTGACAGATTGGCAAGTGTTGCACCTGTCAGCGGGCTTTTGCCTGCAACAGTGACCGCATCACGCGCCGGTATTTCCGGTGCGGCTTCGGCCTGCATGGTGATGACAAAAGATTTGCCTGCGCGCGATACCATCATGTGTATTTCTTGTCCGATCGTGACGGTCGCCAGTCGAAACTGCAATTCTTCAGGGTCTTGAATGTCATGACCGTTGATACTAAGGATCACATCCCCCGCTTTGATCTCCGCGCGGCTGGCAGGGCTTTGCGGATGCACGCGGGTAATCAGCGCACCGCGTGTACGGTTGAGGCCCAAACTTTCCAGCAAGTCCGGCGTGACACTTTGCGCATTCACCCCTGTCCAAGGGCGGATCACGCGATCACCGTGACGCGCGGCTTCAATCACCGTGCGCACCATGCTGGCCGGGATCGCAAAACCGATACCGAGGGAGCCACCGCCTTGCGAGAAAATCATGCTGTTAATGCCAATCAAACGCCCTTGCATATCCACCAAGGCGCCGCCCGAATTACCGGGGTTGATGGCCGCATCTGTCTGGATGAAAAAGCGGTAATCCGTAGGCCCTACGCCCGTGCGGGCAAGGCCGGAGACGATACCGCTGGTCACCGTTTGGCCCACGCCAAAGGGATTGCCAATTGCCAGCACCAGATCACCCACTTGCAAAGCATCGCTATCGCCCAGCGGCAATGACAAAAGTTTTTCGTCCTTCGGATCAATGCGCAGAATCGCCAAGTCGGTGCGCTCGTCTATCAATACTTTTTCCGCATCGAATTCGCGCCCGTCATCTGTCACGACACGGATTTCGACCGCGCCTTTGATGACGTGCGTATTGGTTGCAATCAACCCTGCGGAATCAAAAATAACACCGGAGCCGAGGGAGCTTTCAAAACGCTCTTTCACTGGGCCGCCCAAAGAAGGGTTCCCGAAAAACTGGCTGAAAAACGGATCATTGAAAAAGGGGCTTGCCATACGCATCTGGCTTTTCACCACACGCTTGGCATAGATATTGACGACAGCCGGCGCGGTTTTCTTCACCAGCGGCGCAAAGCTCAACTGCATTTGTGCCTGCGTTTGCGGCACGGTTTCTCGCGCCTGTGCCGGATTTGCCAACAGCAATGCGCAGATTAAAATCGCCCATGTTTTTTTCATGTCATGTCTCCCATGTTTTAATCCCGCCTATAACGTCCAATGCAGGGATATTTCTTCCAGTTCTTGTGATCCGATATTGATCATCTTGCGGCCCGTTTCAACCCCGCCCAAGTGACGGTAGAAATCCAGCGTCGGGTTCAGAGCCAATACCCAGAGCGACATGGCATCAAACCCGGCCGCTTTCAGGCCCCGTGAGGCTTGGTCTAGCAGCAGCCGGCCAAAGCCATGGCCCTGTGCCGCCCGCAGGAGATAGATAGCATATAATTCACCGCCTGCGCCAAATTCAAGATCACGTGCAGGGCCAAAGGTGACAAAGCCGCTCAAAAGCCTTCCCTGCCCCTCTACGGGCGCTTCCAGCACCCATGTCTCGGGTTTTTCGCGTATATCCGCCTCAACCGTGCCAAGATTAGTCTGCCAGCGGGCCGTTCTGTCTGCATATGACAAATTTTGAAGGTATTCCGCTGAGACAATCCCCGCATAGGTTTCGCGCCAGCTGTCGATATGCACACGGGCAATCGTGGCGGCATCTTCCGGCAAGGCCTTTCTGATATGGCAGTCGTCCTTAGGCACAATTCCCTCTCACAGGTGGGCCCTCTCACAGGCGGGCGGCAACAAAAAAGGGCGGATATAAAACCCGCCCTTTTTTATAGCTTTTTTGTACCGGATTAACCAGCAGCCGCTTTTTTCTTTTTCGGCTCAGCTTTTTTCTTTTCAGCAACAGGGGCTTCAACTGCGGTATCTTCTTCCGCACCTGTCGGGCCACTGTCGAGACCTTTCGCGCTGCGATCGCGGTCAACCAATTCGATGATCGCCATTGGGGCGTTATCACCATAACGGAAGCCAGCTTTCAGAACGCGGGTGTAACCACCTGGACGGTCTACGTAGCGTTTGCCGATAACGTCAAACAGTTTTTTAACCTGGGTTTCATCGCGCAGGCGGGACATTGCCAGACGACGGTTGGCCAAGCCACCTTTTTTACCCAGCGTGATCAGGCTTTCAACGAAGCCTCTCAGCTCTTTCGCTTTGGGCAATGTGGTGGAAATCTGTTCGTGCTTAATGAGTGACGCTGCCATGTTTGCGAACATCGCACGGCGGTGTTGTGTTGTTTTGCCGAGTTTACGGCCTGCATTACGGTGACGCATGGAGCGTTCTCCTCTTTACGTTATCGCCTCACGCATGAAGCGGATTTAGATGACCTTGCCCTGTGCTTTTATGCGGCCAGTAACATGATCGGCGGGGACCATCCCCATGCCCTGCATCATTGCAAGGCGGTCTTATCAGTTAATCTGTCTCAGAAGGGCTCTTCGAGCTTCTTTGCCAGATCTTCAATATTCTCAGGCGGCCAGCCTTCGACTTTCATGCCGAGGTGCAGACCCATGTTCGTCAGCACTTCTTTGATCTCGTTCAAAGATTTGCGACCGAAGTTAGGCGTGCGCAGCATGTCTGCTTCTGTTTTCTGAACCAGATCGCCAATGTAGACGATGTTGTCGTTTTTCAGGCAATTTGCGGAGCGAACGGAAAGTTCCAGTTCTTCCACTTTGCGCAGCAGATGACGGCTGAACGGCAGCTCGTCTTTCGCTTCTTCCTGTGCAACCGCTGTAGGTTCTTGGAAGTTCACGAAAGCTTGCAGCTGGTCTTGCAGAATGCGTGCCGCAAAAGCAACAGCGTCTTCAGGACGCACGGTGCCGTTGGTTTCAACATCCAAAGACAGTTTGTCGTAGTCAGTGATCTGGCCGACGCGGGTATCTTCTACTTTGTAAGATACTTTGCGTACAGGCGAGAAAATGCTGTCGACAGGAATGATACCGATCGGGGCATCTTCATGACGGTTTTGCGCAGCAGGGCGATAGCCTTTACCGGTAGAAACGGTCAGTTCCATACCCAGCTTTACTTTGTCGCCGAGTGTGCAGATAACCAGATCCGGGTTGATGATATCAACATCAGCTGTCTGCTCGATCATGCCGGCGGTCACTTCACAGGGACCTTCAGCGTTCAGGCGCAGTTTCTTTGTGCCTTCAGCGTGCATGCGGATAGACAGGCTTTTGATGTTCAGAACGATGTCGGTGACATCTTCACGCACACCTGGTACGGAAGAGAACTCGTGCAAAACGCCGTCAATGCGGATCGCAGTTACAGCTGCACCCTGCAGGGAAGACAGCAATACGCGGCGCAGTGCGTTACCGAGCGTCAGGCCATAGCCACGCTCCAGCGGTTCAACAACGATTGTGCCGAAACGGTTAGGATCTTTTTTTGTGCTAACGTCAACGCGATTTGGTTTGATTAGCTCTTGCCAGTTTTTCTGTATCAAGGTACGCCCCTTTTTGCCTGAATGAATTTAACAAGAAGTCCATCAAAAAGCCGATACGCGCCATGGGCATAACTGCCCGGCGCGCTTCCGGCTCTTTGGTTTATACCCGACGTCTTTTGCGAGGACGGCAGCCGTTGTGCGGCACGGGTGTAATATCCATGATGGACGTAATGCCGAAACCGACAGCTTGCAAAGCGCGCAGCGCGGATTCACGACCCGAACCTGGGCCCTTCACCAGAACTTCCAGCGACTTCATGCCGTGTTCTTTTGCTTTTTTGCCAGCATCTTCGGCAGTAACCTGCGCCGCATAGGGCGTGGATTTGCGTGAGCCTTTGAAGCCCAGATGACCAGCAGACGACCAGGAGATCGTGTTGCCTTGCGCATCGGAGATTGTCACGATGGTGTTGTTAAACGTGGAGTTCACGTGCGCAACGCCAGCCGAGATGTTTTTCTTCTCTTTTTTACGGACTCTGGCTTTATCGTCTTTTTGTGCTTTTGCCATTATTCAGAATTCCATTCTTCAATTATTTCTTGGTAGGCGCCATTTTCTTGCCAGCAATGGTCTTACGTGGACCCTTGCGTGTACGCGCATTTGTTTTTGTGCGCTGGCCACGAACAGGCAAACCCTTACGATGACGCAGGCCACGGTAGCAGCCCAAATCCATCAGGCGCTTAATCGTCATGGCAACATCACGGCGAAGTTCACCCTCAACCTTGTAGGTCGATTTGATTTCGTCACGGATGCGGTTCAGTTCGTCTTCTGTCAATGCATTCACACGCGTGTGCCAAGCAACGTTTGCAGCTTCCAGGATCTTAATCGCGCTGGTGCGGCCGATGCCATGTACATAGGTCAGCGCAATGCCGACTACTTTTTCGGTGGGAATATTGACACCTTCTATACGTGCCACACTTTATCTCCTGGTTAGATATATAAAAAACTGCCTCTGCCTTATAAAGGGCAAAGCTCGCGCATTATAAGTCGCGAGAAAAAAACGTCAACATGATATTTACCTTATTTCCGGCAAAACCAACGCTTTTTTAGCACCCAACCCCCGCGAGGGGGCCAAATCAGCCTATTTTAGGGGTTTTGGGCTTGTCACAGCCCTTTTCTACCCGCAAAACAGCTTCAATTTCTTTGGTCACATCGTCCATTTCAGCCATACCATCCACTGTTTTCAGCACGCCGAGTCTCGCATAGAACGGGAGAATCGGTGCTGTTTGCGTATGATAGGTTTCAAGGCGGCTGCGAACCGTATCTGCGTTATCGTCGGAACGGCGTGTAAAACTGTCATCCGCCCCGCAAGAATCGCACTTTGTTTTCACGGCAGGCTGCTTGAAGGTGTCGTGATACCCCTCCCCGCATTTGCCGCAGGTAAACCGGCCAGCGATTCGCTCGACCAGTTTGTTATCATTAATTTCCATCTGCACAACGGCATCCAGCTTGATGCCTTTTTTCTGCAGCATGGCTTCAAGCGCTTCGGCCTGTTTCACGCTGCGCGGAAAACCGTCGAGGATAAAGCCGTTTTTGCAATCAGGTTGATCCAACCGGTCTGCAATCATCTGGATGGTAATTTCATCCGGCACCAGTTTACCACTGTCGAGAATCTCTTTGATCTGTTTGCCGAGCGGATCGTTCGGATCCTTGACGCGCGCGCGGAAAAGATCGCCCGCGGAAATCGCAACTACGCCGTGTTTCTCGGTCAGGATGCGGGCTTGTGTGCCCTTACCGGCGCCCGGTGGTCCCAAAAGAATCATGCGAAGTGGCGACTGGCTCATTTACGGCTTCCTCTCAGTTTGGATTTTTTGATGAGTCCTTCATATTGATGCGCAATCAGATGCGAATGGATTTGTGCAACGGTATCCATCGGCACGGTTACTGCGATCAGCAAACTGGTACCGCCCAGATAGAACGGCAAGTTGTGATGCGCCACCAAGAATTCAGGCACCAGACACACGAATGTCAAATAAGCGGCGCCAATGGTTGTGATACGGGTCAGGATACGATCGAGGTGATCGGCTGTCGCTTTGCCCGGACGAATCCCCGGTACGAAGCCACCGTATTTACGCAAGTTGTCTGCTGTCTCATCCGGATTAAAAACAATCGCCGTGTAAAAGAAAGCAAAGAAGATAATCAACGCCCCGTAGAGCACCATATAACCGGGCTGACCGTGGTTGAGGAAACGGGCGAAGCTATCCAGCCAGCCAATACCGCTATCCACGTTAGAGAAGCCCGCAATCGTCATCGGCATCAACAACAAGGAAGATGCAAAGATTGGCGGAATAACACCGGCTGTATTGATTTTCAGCGGCATATGGCTCGACTCGCCCGCAGACATACGGTTGCCGCCCATGTTGCGTTTTGGATACTGCACAATGACACGCCGCTGCGCACGCTCCATGAACACGATGAAGCCGATGATACCCACCACCATAACGGCGATGGCCAAAATACCAAAGAGGCTCATGGTGCCTTCACGGCCCAATTCCAGCAATTGCACGATCGAGACAGGAATACCCGCCACGATACCCGCAAAGATGATCAGCGAAATACCGTTACCGACACCACGCGCTGTAATCTGTTCACCCAGCCACATCAAAAAGATGGTACCGCCAACAATGGTAATGATGGTGGTGATACGGAAGAACAGACCCGGGTTAATAACCGCAGAGGCACCCGCTGAGTTCGGCAAACTCTCAAGGCCGACCGCCAGACCATAGGCCTGCACAGCCGCCAACAGAACGGTACCGTAGCGTGTGTATTGGTTGATTTTTTTGCGGCCCGCTTCGCCTTCTTTTTTCATGGCTTCCAACGTCGGATTCATCGACGTCATCAGCTGCATGATAATAGATGCGGAGATGTACGGCATAATGTTCAGCGCCAAAATACTCATACGCTGCAAAGCACCGCCCGAGAACATGTTGAACATATCCAACACGCCGCCCGATTTTTGACTGAAAATACTATTCCAGATGGTGGGATCAATTCCCGGCAGCGGAATGTGTGTACCGACGCGGTAAATGATAATCGCAATCAGCGTAAACCAGAGGCGCTGTTTCAGCTCCTCCGCTTTCGCAAAAGCGCCGAAATTCAAATTAGAGGCAAATTGCTCGACCGCGGATGCCATTGTGTCTTAAATCCCCTTGGTTTTCCCTGTCATCCCCGAAACTTACGCGCAGAAGCACAGAAAGTGCCGGCGCAAGAATTATCAAGAACAAGCGACTGACGCCGCTGGAATGACAATGATTTGTATAGCTAGATTTATGCCCGTCAAAAAGAAAGGGGTCAAGAGATTATGCACGAATGCGCTCTCGACCCCTGTCTGATTATGTGTATTCAAGTCGATGGATTATTTTTTTGCTTTCGCAGCAGTTTTTCCAGCGGCTCTTTCAGCAGCTTCGCGGCGTTCTTGCTTTTTCGGCAGACGGCCTTTCAGCAGCTTGTTTTCTTTAACTGGCAGCAATTCAACTTTACCGCCCGCTTTTTCAACAGCCGTCAGGGCTGCTTTGGAGGCGCGTGTTGCCACGATTGTTACTTTGGTTTTCAGTTCGCCTTTGGCCAGCAGGTTCAAGCCATCCAATGCTTTGTGCAGAACGCCCGCTTCGATCAACATCGCAACATCCACAGGCTTGGCGGCCGAGATTTTTTTCTCGTCCAGAGCTTTTTGAATGGTGTCGAGGTTAACGACAGCAAATTTCTTTGCGTTCGGGTTGTTAAACCCGCGCTTTGGCATACGGCGGATCAACGGCATTTGACCGCCTTCAAAACCCTTGATGGCAACGCCAGTACGGGCTTTTTGACCTTTTACACCGCGACCGGAAGTTTTACCTTTACCGGAGCCGATACCACGGCCAACCAGTGTCGGGCGCTTGCGGGCACCGGGGTTGTCTTTGATCTCATTGAGTTTCATTGTTCTGTTCCTTGATTATCTTTCTTAAAAGACGCGCTGTTAAGCTGCCTCTTCCACAGTGACCAGATGCTGGACAACACGGATCATGCCACGCACGGCTGCTGTATCTTCCAGTACTTTGGAGCGGTTGATCTTGTTCAGACCAAGACCGATCAGTGTCTGTTTCTGCTTCGGAATACGACCGATAGGGCTGCCGATTTGCGTTACTTTCAGCGTTTTGCCGGAAGCGGGTGCTTTTGCAGCTGCTTTTTTCGGGGCGGCTGCTTTAGCTGCCGGTTTCTTTTTCGTTGCTTCAGCCATCAGCTTGCTCCTTCACGTCACCTTTGCGGCCCAACACTTCGTTCACGCGACGGCCACGACGGCCAGCCACCATGCGCGGGCTTTCCATTTTTTGGAAGGCTTCCAAAGCGGCCTTCACCATGTTGTACGGGTTGGAGGAGCCGAGCGATTTCGCCACAACGTCCTGGATACCCAATACTTCAAATACAGCACGCAGCGGACCACCAGCAATGATACCCGTACCGGCTTCAGCTGCACGCATGCGGATGTTGCCACCACCAAAACGTGCTTCCACGTCATGGTGCAGTGTACGACCTTCGCGCAGCGGAACGCGGATCATGCCACGCTTGGCAGATTCGGTTGCTTTGCGGATCGCTTCTGGCACTTCGCGTGCTTTACCCGAACCCGCGCCGATGCGGCCACGGCCATCGCCGACCACAACCAGAGCAGCAAACGCCATGCGGCGGCCACCCTTAACGGTTTTGGCGACGCGGTTGATCGCAACGAGACGTTCGACAAGTTCAGCGCCTTCGCTGTCCTTTTCGCGCGGTTCTCTTTGTCCTTTTGCTGCTTTTTCAGCTTTTGCCATTGTCTATTTCCTTCAGCAATAAATCAGAATGAAAGGCCGGCTGCACGTGCAGCTTCTGCCAGAGCCTTGACGCGGCCGTGATACGCATAAGCGCCACGGTCAAACGCCACTGTCTCGACGCCAGCTTTTTTGGCGCGTTCGGCAACCAGTTTACCAACAGCTTCCGCTGCAGATTTATCGGCTGTCTTTTTCAAAGACTTGCGCAGATCCGCTTCCAGCGTGGAAGCAGCCGCCAATGTGATGCCTTTATTATCATCAATGACCTGAGCATAGATATGCAGACCCGAACGATGCACCGACAAACGCGGGCGCAGGTTCTTTTCAGATGCCTTTTTGACAACTTTGCGTACGCGCCACTGGCGGCGTTGCTTGGATGTCGGTTTTTTGAGTACGATCGCCATTTTATCCTCGATTACTTCTTCTTGCCTTCTTTACGGAGGATGCGGCGTCCTTCGTAATTGATACCCTTACCTTTGTATGGTTCAGGGCGCTTCATCAGGTACAGCTCCGCAGCTACCTGGCCAACTTTTTGCTTGTCGATACCGCTGATTTCGATTTCAGTCGGTTTCGGCACTTTTACTTCGATACCCGCAGGTATGTTGTAGCGCACTTCATGGCTGAAACCGATCTGGAGAACCAGATCTTTGCCCTGCAGCGCGGCACGGAAACCAACACCTTCGATAATCAGGCGTTTTTGATAGCCGTCTGTCACGCCAACAATCATACCCTTAACCAAAGAGCTGGTTGTGCCCCACATGTTGCGGGCATGGCGCGATTCATTTTGCTTTTTCAGGATGACATGGCCATCTTTCATTTCTGCGGAGATATCGTTGCAGATTTCAAGATGCAGTTCACCCTTCTTGCCTTTGACGGAAAGATTTTTGCCGGCGATTTTCACATCGACACCAGTAGGCACCGGAATGGGGTTTTTTGCAATACGTGACATTTTATATCTACCTTATCTTTAGAATACGCGGCACAGGATCTCGCCACCCACGTTCGCTTCGCGTGCTTCCTTATCGGAGAGCACACCACGCGGTGTGGACAGGATAGAGATACCAAGACCGTTATAAACGCGCGGCACATCTTTTACCTGCGTGTAAACGCGGCGGCCGGGTTTGGAGACGCGCTTGATTTCGCGGATAACAGGCTGACCTTCGGAATATTTCAATTCAATATTCAGTTCGGATTTGCCGTCTTTAGGTGCGGACACAGTATAGTCACGGATGTAACCTTCGCGCTTCAGCACTTCCAGCACATTCGAGCGCAGCTTGGAAGCTGGGCAGTGAATAGCCGACAGGCGGGCAGCCTGGCCGTTGCGGATACGTGTCAGCAAATCGCCGATGGGATCGCTAATAAACATGATGTTCTCCTTACCAGCTCGATTTTGTGACACCAGGGATTAAGCCCTGGGAAGCCAATTCGCGCAGCATCAAGCGCGAAATGCCAAATTTACGATAGTTACCACGCGCGCGGCCTGTCAATGCACAGCGGCTGCGTACGCGTGTCGGGTGCGAATTGCGCGGCAGCTTTGCCATTTTCATGCGTGCTGTGAAACGTTCATCAGCCGGCAGGCTTTCATCGTTCGCAATAGCCTTGAGGCTCGCCCATTTCGCGGCGTACTTCTTGACCATTTCCTTGCGGCGGTTGTTTTTGTTGATGGAGCTCAGTTTTGCCATTGTTCTCTATCCTTCTTAGCGTTTGCGGAAAGGCAGTTTGAAGCCTTCCAGCAGGGCTTTCGCCTCGTCATCTGTGTTAGCCGTGGTGCAGATGATCACATCCATACCGCGGATCGAGTCAACTTTATCAAAGTTAATCTCGGGGAAAATAATCTGTTCCTTGATACCGAAAGCGTAGTTGCCGTCGCCATCGAAGCTGCGATCCGAAATACCGCGGAAGTCACGGATACGGGGCATCGCGATCGTTACCAAACGATCCAGGAATTCATACATACGGGCGCCGCGCAGGGTCACTTTGCAACCGATCGGCATATCTTCACGCAGTTTGAAACCGGCGATGGATTTGCGCGAATGGGTGATCAAAGGTTTTTGACCGGCGATCAGTGTCATGTCAGCAATCGCGCCCTGGATTTTTTTGCTATCCTGTGCGTTTTCGCCAACACCCATGTTGAGTACGATTTTATCAAGAGCTGGGATTTGGAAATCATTCTCGTATTTGAATTTTTTCTTCAGATCCGGCTTCAGCGTCTCAACGTAAAATTTTTGTAAGCGGGTTGTCATCTCATGCTCCCTTAATCAATCACTTCGCCGGAGCGACGGGCTACGCGCACCTTGCGATCACCAACGGTTTTGTAACCAACGCGTGTTGCTTTGCTCGTTTTTGGATCAACGACAGCAACGTTGGACACATGGATCGGCATCTCGATTTTATCGAGACCGCCGGCCCCCGTCTGGGACGGTTTGCGGTGTTTTGTTTGAACGTTAATACCCTGAACGATAACTTTGTTATCGGACGGCATTACTTTTTTGATCTCGCCGGTTTTGCCTTTGTCTTTGCCGGTCAGAACGACGATTTTATCGCCTTTTTTGACTTTAAGTTTGGACATGATTACAGAACCTCCGGTGCCAGCGAAATAATTTTCATGAAACTTTTGCCGCGCAGCTCGCGTGTCACTGGGCCAAAGATACGTGTGCCGATCGGCTCGCCCGCTGCGTTGATGAGAACGGCAGCATTGCGGTCGAAACGGATTACGGTACCATCATCGCGCTTCAGCGCTTTGGATGTGCGGACAATCACAGCTTTGTGAACTGTACCCTTTTTAACGCGACCACGTGGGATTGCGTCTTTAACGGATACGACAATAATATCGCCGATGCCGGCAGTACGGCGTTTAGAGCCGCCCAGCACTTTAATACATTGTACTCGACGGGCGCCGCTGTTGTCTGCGACCTCGAGATTGCTTTGCATCTGAATCATTTTCTTGACCTTTCCTTATTCTGCCAAGGGGGTATCAAGCACCCCGCTCTTATTCTTCTTTTTTCGCTTTTTTGACGCTGGCGTGTTTTTCGTCTGCATCATCTACTGTTTTTGCAAGACTTTCACCGAGGGCTTTACCGCCAATGACGCGCCATGTTTTGCTTTTGGACAACGGACGGCATTCTTCGATAGAAACCAAATCACCGACGTTCCAAGCATTTGCTTCATCATGAGCCGCATATTTTGCGGAACGACGAATAATTTTACCGTACAGGGGATCGCGCACTTTGCGCTCGACCAGTACCGTTACGGTTTTGTCACATTTGTTGCTGACAACTTTACCTTCAAGCACGCGACGCGGCATGGTGGTTACTCCTTAGCTTCTTTTTTCTTGGTTGCAGTTTTCTTAGCTGGTGCTTTGGCTGTTTTAGCAGCTGGCTTACCAGTAGAAACCTTACCCTGTTTCAATTCAGCCAACGCCGTTTTGATGCGTGCAATGTCACGACGCACCAGGCGAACGCGGCCCGTGTTTTCCAATTGGCCGGTGGATTTTTGAAAACGGAAATTGAACTGTTCCTTACGGAGGCTCAGCAATTCCACTTTCAACTCGTCGGCTGTCTTTGCTCTAATATCTGCGATTTTCATTGTGCTCTACCTTTTATCTCAGTCGCGGGCGACAAAGCGCGTTTTGATCGGCAGCTTGGCAGTGGCAAGTTCAAATGCCTCTTCCGCCAGCTGGCGCGACACGCCGTCCAGTTCAAACATGATTTTGCCGGGTTTCACGCGGGCAACGTAGTATTCCGGCGAACCTTTACCGCTACCCATACGTACTTCGAGCGGTTTTTTGGATACAGGCACATCTGGGAAGATGCGGATCCAAAGACGGCCCTGACGTTTCAGGTGACGTGTGATCGCGCGACGGGCCGCTTCAATCTGACGGGCTGTCAGACGCTCTGGCGATGTCGCTTTCAGGCCAAATGTACCGTATGACAGGTAGTGACCTGAAGAGGCCACCCCATGGATACGGCCTTTAAAGGCCTTGCGGTATTTCATCTTTTTTGGAGCCAACATGGTCGTCTTCCTTTTTCTCTAGCTCTTCTTTATTCCTAAACCGTAGCGCGAAATTAGCCGCGGGTCGGTTGTTGATCTTGCATACGCTTATCGCGTGCCATCGGGTCATGACCCAGGATCTCACCTTTGAAGATCCAGACTTTCACGCCGATGATGCCATATGTCGTCAAAGCACGGCTGGTCGCGTAATCTACGTCAGCGCGCAGTGTGTGCAAAGGCACGCGGCCTTCACGATACCATTCGGTACGGGCGATCTCGGCACCAGCCAAACGGCCTGCACAGTTCACGCGGATACCACCGGCACCCAGACGCAGTGCGGATTGAACCGCACGCTTCATTGCACGACGGAAAGAAACGCGGCGCTCGAGCTGTTGCGCGATACCGTCAGCAACCAGCTGGGCGTCCAGCTCGGGCTTGCGGATTTCCACGATATTCAGGGTGACTTCGCCGCCCGTGAATTTGGAAAGGTCTTTGCGCAGTTTCTCGATGTCGGAACCCTTCTTGCCAATAATCACACCCGGACGTGCCGTGTGGATCGTGACGTTGGTTTTGCTGGCCGCACGTTCGATAATCACGCGTGCAACACCGGCTTGCTTCAGTTTGTCCATGACAAACTCGCGCAATTTGATGTCTTGCAGCAACTTCGCAGCGTAGTCCTTGCCCGCATACCAGCGGCTGTCCCACGTACGGTTGATGCCCAGTCTCAGCCCAATCGGGTTAACCTTCTGACCCATGTCTATCTCCGAACC
The DNA here is from genome assembly GCA_041743265.1 of Alphaproteobacteria bacterium. Classification (GTDB taxonomy): domain Bacteria; phylum Pseudomonadota; class Alphaproteobacteria; order Micavibrionales; family UBA2020; genus UBA2020. The sequence continues at coordinate 14,121 of JBGTNC010000026.1, forward strand.
TTTCTACTTACTCAGCGGTGCTGTTATCGCCAGCTTTGTCTGCTTTCGCAGGCTTGGCGGCGGGTTTCTTGGCGGCTTTCGCACCACCGGATTTTTTAGCTGCTGTTTTTTTCTCGCCAGCTTCGGCTTTAACAGCGCCTTTTTTAGATTTCGCTTTTTCTTCGCCAGCCGCGCGCTCTTCCACCTTAATGGTGATGTTGCTAAACGGTTTTTCAACGGAAGAAGAACGACCGCGACCACGTGCGTGGAAGCGACGCATTGTCATTGTACGACCGACAACAGCTTCTTTCACGAACAGACGGTCAACATCCAAGCTGTGGTTGTTTTCCGCGTTGGCGATCGCTGCCTCGAGAACTTTTTTCACTTCAACCGACATGCGACGACGGGAGAACTCGAGGTCCACCAGTGCGCGCTGTGCGCTTTTGCCGCGAATAAGTTGCGCGAGCAGGTTGAGCTTGCGCTCGCTGCCTTTGATATAGCGTGCCTTGGCAATAGCTTCATTGTCCTGGCGATGCGATTTTTTACCTACTTTAGACATCTCTCAATTATCCTTTTTTCGCAGTCTTGTCAGCGCCCGAGGCCGTGTGCGCAGAGAACTGACGGGTCGGAGCGAATTCGCCCAGTTTGTGACCAATCATGTTATCCGTCACGATGACCGGAATGAACTTATGACCATTGTAAACACCGAAGGTTAACCCGATAAACTGCGGCAGAATAGTCGAGCGGCGGGACCAGGTTTTAATAACCTCGTTACGGCCTGACGCGCGCGCTTTTTCTGCTTTCTTCAGCAGGTAGCCATCAATAAAAGGACCTTTCCGTACGGAACGTGCCACTGTATATCTCCTTCTGTCTTATTTCGCCAGACGTTTGTTTTTACGACGGCGCAGAATGTATTTATCCGTTGCCTTGTTCTTACGTGTTTTCGCACCTTTTGTCGGTTTGCCCCAAGGGGTAACCGGGTTACGACCACCGGAAGATTTACCTTCACCACCACCATGCGGGTGATCTACTGGGTTCATCACCACACCGCGTGTATGCGGCTTCCAGCCCATCCAACGCTTGCGACCGGCTTTGCCGAGCACTGTGTTGGAATGGTCCGTGTTGGAGACGGAACCCACGGTTGCCATGCAGTCGCCACGCACAACGCGCAGCTCGCCGGAACCGAGTTTGATCTGTGTCATGCCGCTGTCGCGACCGACGATCTGGACGAATGCACCGGCGGAACGTGCCAGCTGGCCACCCTTGCCCGGATACAGTTCAACGTTATGTACCAATGTACCGACCGGAATGTTTTTGATCGGCATCGCGTTGCCCGGCAGAATGTCTGCACGTTCACCGGAGATAACTTTGTCACCTGCAGCCAAACGCTGGGGCGCAATGATGTATGCCAACTCACCGTCGGTGTACTTCACCAATGCGATCCAAGCCGTACGGTTCGGGTCATATTCCAAACGCTCGACAGTCGCCTCGATATCAAACTTACGACGTTTGAAGTCGATGATGCGGTAGCGCTTTTTGTGCCCGCCACCGCGGTGCCAAGACGTGATTTTACCCGTGTTGTTACGGCCGGCTTTGTTTACGTGATCTTTCGCCAGCAGTGTTTTCTCGGGCTTGCCCTTCCAGAGTTCGCTGCGGTCAACGCGGACCATCTGGCGCATCCCGGGAGATGTTGGGCGGTACTTTTTGAGTGCCATGTCAAACTTCCTCAATTTATTTAGGACAACATCAATTCGCTGTCCCGTGATCAAACTTTATTCTTCTTATACGCCTGTTGCGACGTCGATCGTTTGGCCTTCTGCAAGTGTCACGATTGCTTTTTTGCTATCGCTGCGGAATGCTTTGCGGCCTTTGAAAATCTTGGTTTTACCAAGCTGTGTGGAGGTATTGACTTTCGTCACTTTAACCTTGAACACAGCTTCAACAGCCGATTTGATGATCGTTTTGTCAGCGGAAATTGGCACGCGGAAGGTTACCTGGTTGTATTGGGAACCCATTGTTGCTTTTTCCGTGATCAACGGTGTACGGATCATTTCGTACAGCGTTTCGGTCAGTTTCGGATCTTGTTTTTTCGCAGCTTTTGTCATTTCAGGCGCGCCTCCAGTTGCTGAACCGCTTCCTTCGTCAGAACGAGAGTATCGCGGCGCAGGATGTCATAGACGTTAATACCCTTCTGCGGCAGTACATCCATCAAAGGGATGTTGCGCACAGCGCGGGTGAAGTTTTGATCCAATGCTTCATCAATGATGAGCGCGGATTTGATGCCAAGAGCTGCCAGAGCTTTGACCATGTCTTTTGTTTTGTGGCTGCCGGTTGTGGCTGCATCCAGAACAATCAGCTTGCCTTCTTTTTGTTTCGCAGACAGTGCACATTTCAGTGCCAGTTTACGAACGCTTTTCGGCAGATCATGGCTGTGATCACGGACGATTGGTCCGAAAATCACGGCACCTGTGCGGTGCTGCGCATTGCGCAAAGAACCAGCACGTGCGTTACCTGTACCTTTTTGTTTAAAAGGCTTTTTACCAGTACCGCTGATTTCGCTGACGCCTTTGGTTTTGTGGTTACCGGAGCGGCGTTTTGCCAACTGCCAGTTTACCATACGGTGCAGGATGTCCGCGCGCGGCTCCAGACCAAAGATCGCTTCGCTGAGATCCAGATCACCAGCTTGCTTGTTTTCGAGTGTTTTAACGGCGACTTTCATCAATCCATTCCTTCTTAATTCTTATGCCTGCGCTTCAGCAGCTTCAGGTTGAGCTTCAACAGCGGCGTCAGCTGGTGCGCCCTTGCCTTTCAGGCCAGCAGGTGTCGGCAGGTCTTTCGGCAACGGCTTTTTCGCTGCGTCTTTGACGGTCAACCAAGAGCCTTTGTGGCCCGGTACGGCACCTTCAACAACAATCAAACCTTGCTCTGGGTGAATTTCAACAACGCGCAGGTTTTGCACAGTGCGCTGAACGTTACCCATGTGGCCGGCCATTTTCTTGTTTTTGAAAACGCGACCAGGCGATTGACGCTGACCTGTAGAACCAGCAGAGCGGTGCGATACGGATACACCGTGTGTCGCGCGCAGACCACCGAAGTTCCAACGCTTCATAACACCCTGATAACCTTTACCGAGCGTGATACCTGTCACGTCAACAAACTGGTTCAGGATGAAATGGCTTGCGCAAAGCTCGGCGCCAACTTCCAGAAGCGCATCTTCGCTTACACGGAATTCAGCAACTTTGGCTTTTGGCTCAACTTTTGCTTTTGCAAAGTGGCCACGCTCGCCTTTGGAAACGTTTTTGGCTTTGCGTGTGCCTGCACCCAGCTGAACAGCTGTATAGCCGTTCTTTTCCTGAGTTTGTACGGCAACGACCTGGCACTGATCTACTTTAAGAACAGTGACGGGCACATGTTTGCCATCCGCGCTGAAAACGCGGGACATGCCAAGTTTTTGTGCAATCAAACCGGTACGCATTTTTTTTATCCTTATTAAAAACTTCTCGTCAAACCCTTAAAGCCAAAGCCTTACAGTTTGATTTCGACATCAACACCCGCCGCCAGATCCAGCTTCATCAGCGCGTCGATCGTTTGCGGTGTGGGGTCAATAATATCCAGCAGGCGCTTATGCGTCCGCATTTCAAATTGTTCGCGGGATTTTTTATCCACGTGCGGCGAGCGCAAAACCGTGAATTTTTCAATCCGCGTTGGCAGCGGGATCGGGCCGCGTACTTGCGCGCCTGTTCTTTTCGCTGTGTTCACAATTTCCTTGGTCGATTGATCCAGGACTCTGTGGTCATATGCCCGGAGTCTGACCCGGATGTTTTGCGCTTCCATTATCTTCTACCTTCTATGTCTCTTCTTTTTTTCCCGATCCCGCCCCCGGCCAGCCAAACTGGCCAGGGGCAGATCAGAAATCAGTCGTTACTCAACGATCTTCGAAACGACGCCAGCACCAACGGTGCGGCCACCTTCGCGGATCGCGAAACGCAGACCTTCATCCATCGCGATCGGTGCGATCAGCTCAACGTCCATCGTCACGTTGTCGCCAGGCATAACCATTTCAACACCATCCGGCAATTTGCAGATACCGGTAACGTCCGTTGTACGGAAGTAGAACTGAGGACGGTAGTTGGTGAAGAACGGCGTATGACGGCCACCTTCGTCTTTGGTCAGAACGTATGCTTCTGCTTTAAACTTGGTATGCGGCTTGATAGAACCGGGAGCAGCCAGAACCTGACCACGCTCGATATCTTCACGCTTCGTACCACGCAGCAGCGCACCAATGTTGTCACCAGCTTCACCCTGATCGAGCAGCTTGCGGAACATTTCAACGCCGGTGATGATTGTTTTAACCGTTGGGCGCAGGCCCACGATTTCAACTTCTTCACCAACTTTAACGATACCTTGCTCAACACGACCTGTGCAAACTGTACCACGACCGGAGATCGAGAATACGTCCTCAACTGGCATCAAGAAAGGCTTGTCTTTTGGACGCGCAGGTGTCGGGATGTAGCTGTCAACAGCTTCCATCAGTTTCAGGATCGCGTTGCGGCCCAGTTCTTCGTTGGAATCTTCCAGAGCTGCCAGAGCGGAACCTTTAACGAACGGAATATCGTCGCCAGGGAAGTTGTATTTGCTCAGCAGTTCGCGAACTTCCATCTCAACCAGGTCGAGCAATTCAGCGTCGTCAACCATGTCGCATTTGTTCAAGAACACAACCAGGGAAGGAACGCCAACTTGGCGTGCCAGCAGAATGTGCTCGCGTGTTTGCGGCATTGGACCATCAGCTGCGGAAACAACCAGAATACCACCGTCCATTTGCGCGGCGCCGGTGATCATGTTTTTCACATAGTCAGCGTGGCCTGGGCAGTCAACGTGTGCATAGTGACGGTTCGCTGTTTCGTATTCAACGTGTGCTGTGGAGATTGTAATCCCACGCGCGCGCTCTTCAGGAGCGCCGTCGATTTGGTCGTAAGCTCTGTACTCAGCGCCACCCGTTTCAGCCAGAATCTTTGTGATTGCTGCTGTGAGGGATGTTTTACCGTGGTCAACGTGACCAATGGTCCCGATGTTGACGTGCGGTTTGTTACGTTCAAATTTACCTTTAGCCATCTTACTTATTCCTTCCTTAAGATTAAGCGTATCTTTGTTTACTAGTTTCTCAGAATTAAGCCAATTTTGCTTTCACTTCATCAGCGATTGCTTGTGGCACTTGTTCATAGTGATCGAAATGCATCGAGTACTGGGCACGACCTTGGCTCATAGAGCGGAGCGTGTTGATGTAACCGAACATATTCGCCAGCGGTACCATGGCCACGATAACGCGAGCGTTACCACGGCTATCCATGCTGCCTACTTGGCCACGACGGCTGTTCAGATCGCCGATCACGTCACCCATGTACTCTTCAGGGGTTACGACTTCAACTTTCATTACAGGCTCGAGCAGAGCAGGTTTGCACTTTGGAATACCTTCGCGGAAAGCCGCGCGGGCAGCAATCTCAAACGCCAGCGCAGAAGAATCCACATCGTGGTATGCGCCATCGTACAGAGTTGCTTTAAAGTCGATGCAAGGGAAGCCGGCAATCACACCATTGTCTTTGGCGGACGTCAGGCCTTTTTCCACACCGGGGATATATTCTTTCGGAACGGAACCACCCACGATGTCAGCTTCAAACGCGAAGCCGGAACCAACTTCTGTTGGCTCAAAGCGGATGATAACGCGGGCGAATTGACCCGAACCACCGGACTGCTTTTTGTGCGTGTAATCGATTTCGCCCATTTTGGTAATGGTCTCGCGGTAAGCAACCTGCGGCGCGCCGATGTTTGCTTCCACTTTAAACTCGCGCTTCATGCGATCAACGATGATGTCGAGGTGAAGCTCGCCCATACCTTTAATCACGGTCTGGCCACTTTCATGGTCAACAGCAACGCGGAAAGACGGATCTTCCGCAGCAAGGCGCTGAAGGGCTGTAGACATTCTCTCTTGGTCAGCTTTAGATTTCGGTTCAACCGCAATCTCGATAACTGGCTCAGGGAATTCCATACGCTCCAGAATGATCGGCTTCGCTGGATCGCAGAGTGTATCACCTGTTGTTGTGTCTTTCAGACCAACAAGCGCCACAATGTCACCGGCATAAGCAATTTTGATTTCTTCGCGGTTGTTTGCATGCATCAACAGCATACGGCCAATGCGTTCTTTTCTGTCTTTAACGGAGTTCACAACGTAGGAACCGCTCTCGAGTGTACCGGAGTAGATACGCACGAAGGTCAAGGAGCCCACGAAGGGATCGTTCATGATTTTGAAGCCGAGGCCAGAGAAAGGCTCGGAAGCATCAGGTTTGCGCGTCGCAACTTCGTCTGTACCTGGCAAGATACCTTCGATCACAGGCATTTCAAGCGGGTTCGGCAGATAGTCAATAACCGCATCCAGCAGCGTTTGCACGCCTTTGTTTTTGAAAGCGGAGCCGCAGAGGATCGGTACGAATTTGTAAGCGATTGTACCTTTGCGAATGCACTTTTTCAGTGTTTTCAGATCTGGCTCTTTACCTTCCAGATATGCTTCCATCGCCGCATCGTCCATCTCGACAGCGGTTTCGACCAGCTTGGTGCGGTATTCTTTGGCTTTGTCAGCCAGATCCGCAGGAATTTCTTCTTCGGTAAAGGATGCGCCGAGGTCATCACCCTTCCAGACGATCGCTTTCATTTTCAGCAAGTCAACGAGACCGCTGAATTCAGCTTCGGAACCGATTGGCAATTGCGTTACCAGCGGCACAGCACCCAGACGATCAATGATCATATCGATGGTGCGGTAGTAGTTGGCACCGGTACGGTCCATTTTGTTCACGAAGCAGATACGTGGCACGCCGTATTTATCGGCCTGACGCCATACTGTTTCAGATTGCGGCTCAACGCCGGCAACAGAGTCAAATACAGTTACAGCACCGTCGAGTACGCGCAAGGAACGCTCAACTTCAATTGTGAAGTCAACGTGGCCAGGTGTATCGATGATGTTAATGCGGTGATCTTGCCAGAAGCATGTTGTCGCAGCGGACGTAATCGTAATGCCGCGCTCTTGCTCTTGCTCCATCCAATCCATGGTCGCAGCGCCGTCGTGCACTTCGCCGATTTTGTGCGATTTGCCTGTGTAGTACAAGATACGCTCGGTCGTTGTCGTTTTACCCGCATCGATGTGTGCCATGATGCCGATATTACGGTACTGCTCGAGTGAAAGTTTGTTCGCTTCAGCCATGATTGTATACTCTGTTCCCTAAAACCTAAATTACCAGCGGAAATGCGCGAATGCTTTGTTCGCTTCAGCCATTTTGTGCGTGTCTTCGCGTTTCTTAACAGCGGAACCACGTTCGTTGTGCGCATCCATCAACTCGGAAGCCAATTTGGATTCCATTGTTTTGTCATTGCGGTTGGAAGACGCGGTTTTCAACCAGCGCATAGCAACAGCTACAGCACGGTTGGGGCGAACTTCGATTGGCACCTGATATGTAGCACCACCAACGCGGCGGGACTTCACTTCAACGCTCGGCTTCACTTTTTCGAGAACTTCCATGAAGAACTCAACAGGATCCGCTTTTGTTTTAGCCACAATAATATCAAACGCGCCGTATACGATTTTCTCGGCAACAGATTTCTTGCCGGATTCCATGATACAGTTCATGAATTTTGCAACGACGACGTTGTTAAACTTCGGATCGGGCAAAATTTCGCGTTTTTTAGCTGAGTGACGACGGGACATGCTTTAAAAACCTCTTGGATAAAATCTTATTTAGGACGTTTCGCGCCGTAGCGTGAACGTGCCTGTCTACGTTTATCGACGCCCTGTGTATCAAGCGCGCCGCGGATGATTTTGTAGCGCACACCCGGCAAATCTTTTACACGGCCGCCACGTACCAGAACAACGGAGTGTTCCTGGAGGTTGTGACCGATACCTGGGATGTAGCACGTTGCTTCACGACCGTTCACCATGCGAACACGCGCTACTTTACGCAGCGCGGAGTTCGGTTTCTTTGGTGTTGTGGTGTATACGCGTGTGCAAACAGCACGCTTTTGCGGGTTGCCCTGCAAATCGGCGTTTTTCTTTTTCGCGACCTGCAGTGTGCGGCCTTTGCGTACGAGTTGGTTATACGTTGGCATTGATTGCCCTTCTCTGTTGCAACAAAGTTAAATTCGTCAATGTCTGGAGGATGAGAAGGAAACGACCTCGTGAAACGCACCTATAAAACAAAGATGCAAAACAAGGCCCTGATCTGAGATCAGCCTAACTTTCACTTTTCCCGTGAAAGACGGTTAAAAAACCGGACTGCGTCTAGACCATAAATGTCTACTACCAGCCCATCCTTAGAGCGAGCGCAATATATCACGGTTCGAAGGACGGTCAAGCATTGTTTGTGACAAATATCTCGGATTTTTATGTTTTTTGATTTTTTAACCATCGGCGGCCAGAGATTGAATATGTTTATAGTGTTAAATTACGCAAAATAGTAAAATTATGTAATTTAATTACCTGAGCCATCTGTATCCCCCGTCTCCTGCGGGATACAGCGGAAGACCTTTTTGCACCCTTGTTTCTCGATTCTCGATACCCGCCGCTTGGCCCTGCCCTATCCTATGCTTGT
>JBGTNC010000027.1:0-2847 GCA_041743265.1 Alphaproteobacteria bacterium
ATGAAGTCTATGCCACCATGGGCTGCAAGTTTTTCTCCGGCGGCAATAGCGGCACGCAAATGGGCGGCTGGTATAACCGCGAACTTAAATCAACCGCCGACTTCAAAGGCCTAAAACTGCGCATGCCGGGCCTTGGCGGTGAAGTCGCCCGCGCAGCGGGGGCCACGGTTGTCAACATTCCGGGCGGTGAATTGCTTACCTCCATGCAATCGGGCACGATTGATGCACTTGAATGGGTGGGGCCTTATAATGATCTGGCCTTTGGCTTTCACAAGGCCGCGAAGTATTACTACTATCCCGGCTGGCATGAGCCAAACGCCATTCTGGACTGTTTCGTCAACCTGAAGGCCTATAACGCCTTGCCCAAGGATTTGCAGACGATTGTCACCATGGCCTGCCAAGCCGCCACCGTGAACATGACGAGCGAGATGATGGCACGCAGCGGCACCGCACTTAAAAAGCTTAAAGAAGAATACAAAGTAGATGTACGCCCATTCCCCAAAGATCTTTTAAAATCGTTAAAAACCACATCGGATAAAGTCGTGGCCGATATTGCCGCCAGCGACCCGCTGTCTAAAAAAATTCTGGCCAGTCTGCAAGCCTTCCAGAAAGAGCAAACCGCTTGGACGAATATCGCCGAGCGCGCCATGCTGGATGCACGCGACCTGTAAGCGATAACGCCTTAAAATATTAAACGTGAATATTTGCTTGCGGGCGGACAGCGCCGGATGTTTTTGTGTTCAGCGTCCAGATATGCGGACGGCTTTCCAACACGGTCGTGACTTTCATCGCAGCGATTTCAAAGCGCGTATCCAGTTTATATGTATCCACGCCGCCACGTGCGGCAGAATACAGCTCAAGCGCTTCGGTATAGATTTTTTGTGCATCTGTGGCGCTATAACGCGGGCCGGTCAACGGGTCTGCCAGTTCTTCCATCAATAAAATGGCGCTGGCTTGCAAAAACAGACGTGCATCGCCGGATTGCCGTGGAACCTTCCCGATAAAAGCCTTTTCGCATGTCGTCCGCATGCTTTGGACTTCACGGGAAAATTCCACGAGCTTCGCATTAAGCGTATCCGCAGGTTGTGCCGAAAAAACAGCGGGACCCGCAAGACAGGCAGCAGCAGCAAACTGACGGCAATCGCCGCCGTGTTCACAGATCAACCGCGCCATCGCAATGGGGCCGCGTTGATACTGTTTTCCGGCTGTGATGCTATCGCCGTCAAAGCGGTCAAGAAACCTTGCCCAGCCTGCACGAAATGCATCGCGAAATACCGGTTTGTCTGGCAAACCTGTTTTGTCAAAATCCATGAAATACACACACCTTATATACAGTCACCAATGCCAGAAATATGTTACGGAGCGGCATCGGAAACGAACCGATTCATAAAGTACGGGGGCGGCAGAGTCCAGTTTTTTCAAGCAAACGCTTGTTATCCCTTCATTTTTGCAGGGAGCGCCGTTGCAAGTTCTGGAAAGATCGCGACCAAAAGCAGCACAAAAAGTTGAATCGCAATAAAAGGAATCACACCTTTATATATATCGGTCGTGCGAATATCTGCCGGCACAACGCCGCGTAAATAAAACAACGCGAAGCCGAAAGGGGGTGTGAGAAAACTGGTTTGCAAATTAATCGCAATCATCACGCCCAGCCAAACCGGATCCAGCCCCATCATCAACAAGACGGGGCCGACGATGGGCACAACAATAAAAGTAATCTCGATAAAATCGAGGAAGAAGCCCATCACAAACATCATGAGCATGACGACAATCATGGCGCCCAATGCGCCGCCCGGCAAACCATGCAGCGCATCTCTCACCAGATTTTCACCGCCCAAACCGCGAAAGACGAGGGAGAAAACAGACGCCCCCAGCAAAATCACAAAAACCATGGATGATATTTTTGTGGTTTCACGCATCACATGGCGCAGCATGGGCATATCCATCTGGCGGTTTGCAAGCGCAATCAAAATTGCCCCCAACGCACCAAAGGCAGCTCCTTCCGTCGGTGTTGCAAGCCCAGAAAATATCGCTCCGAGCACGGTGATAATCAGCAAGGCCGGTGCCAGCATGGCCTTGATCAAACGCAGGCCGAGCGACATGGCTTCCATATCAGCCACCAGTGCAGGTGCCATTTTAGGGCGTTTCCATGCCAGCACAATAATCCACGCCATATAAAGCACCACCAGCAGCACACCCGGCACCACAGCCCCTGCGAATAAATCAACGACGGAGACAGGATCGGGCGCGTAATTGCCCATATCAATTTGTGCTTGTGTATAGGCCCCTTGCAAAATATCGCCAAGGAGGATCAAGACAATGGAAGGAGGAATAATCTGCCCCAAGGTACCCGCCGCGCAAATGGTGCCACAGGCCAGCTTCGGATCATACCCCGCCTTGCGCATGGCAGGCAGGCTGAGAAGCCCCATGGTCACAACCGTTGCGCCGACCACGCCTGTGGAGGCCGCCAGCATCATGCCGACAATCACCACCGCCAATGCCAAGCCGCCACGCAAGCGGCCAAAACAAAGGCCAATGGTTTGTAATAAATTTTCGGCAATCTTCGCACGCTCCAGCACCACGCCCATAAAAATGAACAGCGGCACGGCGACCAACAGCTCGTTTGTCATCACGCCAAAGTAGCGCGATGGCAAGGCGCTCAGTAAATTCCATTTAAAAACATCAAGCCCCGTGCCGATGATCGCAAAGATCAAGGCGGTGCCGCCCAAGGTGAAAGCCACCGGAAATCCCAGCAGCAATACACCACAAGCCACGGCAAACATCACAATGCTGAGTATTTCACCAAGCAAGACGCTATCCATCACGCCTGCCCTTCAAAACAAGAAT
>JBGTNC010000028.1:0-3927 GCA_041743265.1 Alphaproteobacteria bacterium
GTATCATGCAAAACGGTATCCATACCGGCATTGGCCAGCACCACCCCTGTCACGCCACCCAGCGTAAACAGGAAGATGAAACCAATCGCCCAGAGCATCGGCGTTTTGAAAGTGATAGAGCCACCCCACATCGTGGCAATCCACGAGAAAATCTTGATCCCCGTCGGTACCGCAATAATCAAGGTCGCGATGGTGAAGTATGCGCGTGTGTCAACGCCCATACCCACGGTGTACATGTGGTGCGCCCAAACGACAAAGCCCACAAAACCGATCGCCACCATGGCATAGGCCATACCGAGATAACCGAAAATCGGCTTCTTGGAAAAGGTGGAAACGATATGGCTGACGATACCGAAGGCCGGCAAAATCATGATGTATACTTCAGGGTGACCGAAGAACCAGAACAAGTGCTGGAACAGAACCGGATCCCCGCCGCCTTCTGGACGGAAGAAGCTGGTGCCGAAGTTACGATCTGTCAGCAACATGGTAATGCCGCCACCCAATACCGGTACAGCCAGTACCAGCAAGAATGCGGTTACCAACATGCCCCAGACAAACAACGGCATTTTATGCAGTGTCATACCCGGTGCACGCATGTTGAAGATGGTGGTGATAAAGTTTGCAGCCCCCAGAATGGAAGATGCACCTGCAAGGTGGAGCGCGAAAATCGCCATATCGACCGAAGCCCCCGGATGACCGATAATATCGGAGAGCGGCGGATATACCGTCCAGCCCGTACCAGCACCGGAACCCACAAAGGCCGAGCCCAGCAACAGCAAGAACGCCGGTACCAGCAGCCAGAAAGAAATATTGTTCAAACGCGGAAAGGCCATATCCGGCGCGCCAATCATCAGCGGCAAGAACCAGTTACCAAAACCACCGATCAAGGCAGGCATGACCACGAAGAAGACCATGATCAACCCGTGCGCGGTAATAAACACGTTCCACATCTGGCCATCTGTCACCAGTTGCAGGCCGGGGTGTTGCAATTCATAGCGCATCAGGACGGAGAACAAACCACCGATCAAACCCGCAATCACGGAGAAGAGCAGATAAAGTGTGCCGATGTCCTTGTGGTTGGTCGAGCAGAACCAGCGCACGAAAAACCCAGGTGTATGGTCGTGGTGGTGGTCGTCAGCGTGATGACCGTCTGCTGCATGTTGTTTGCCAGCCATGATGATATTCTCCTGATCTCTATTTCTTGCTTCGTTATGCTTGTTCTTGGTTATTCTTGCGGTGCTGTTTCAGATGTTTCGTCTGTCTCAGGCGCATCGGCTACTGTGTCTTCCACTGTTGCATCTTCAACTGCGGGCATTTCAGCCGGTTGCAGTTCAATCAGCTTCTTTTCAACAACAGGCACAACTTCCATATCGGCAGCCGCAGTGACCTCGGGCATTTTACCGCCCTGCGCCACAACCCATTCCGCAAATTTTTCTTTGGATACGGCTTGGACTTCAATCGGCATAAAGCCGTGGTCTTTACCGCACAACTCGGAACACTGGCCGTAGTATGTGCCTTCTTTGGTCAAGCGCATCCATGTTTCATTGGTGCGACCGGGTACAGCATCAATCTTCACACCCGCAGACGGCATCGCCCATGCGTGCAACACATCGTTTGCTGTCACCAGAATACGGATGTTTGTATCCACCGGCACCACAACGGGTACATCTGTCGACAACAAGCGCACTTGGCCGGGGCCCAGTTCATCGTCTTTCACCAGATAGGCATTGAATTCGATATCGCCGTGGTCAGGATAGTTATAACCCCAATACCATTGATAGCCTGTCACCTTCAGTGTCATTTCCGCATCTGCTGTGCGGTCACCGAAATACAACAGCTTCATGGACGGCAAAACAATTGCGACCAGAATGAGTACAGGGCCCAGCGTCCAGATCACTTCCAGCAACGTGTTATGCGTGGTCTTGGAAGGTGTCGGGTTTGCTTTCGCGTTAAAGCGGATCATGACGTAGAGCAAAAGCAACATCACCAATATCACAATGCCCGTGATGATCGGCATCAACAGCACGTTGTGAAAATATTCCATCTGTTCTTTAACAGGTGATACGGCTGGCTGAAAACCCATCTGCCAATTATACGGCTGGCCCGTGGGGTGCGCGGCTTCTTCTGTCGCGGCCAAAGCGGGCGATGCCAGCAAGGTGGCCATCCCTAAAATGGCCGTATTACGGGCGCGTGTCAGAAAGGTGCTGAGGAAATTTTTGATCATGAGGCTAATCCGTTTGGCGGAGAGTGTAAGCGGGACAATTTGCGGTACCCAGACAGACTCGCCGGTACCGAGACAAGATATACCACTACAGGCCCAGCGAGTGAAGCGGGGATGAAGAAAATTTCATTCCCGTAATTCAAACCGTGCCACTTATTTATGAAGGAGTTAATCCGCCCCAAACTGGTCCTCGCTACAGGGCAAAGGACCACCAAAGCCTTCTATTTAGACGATTGTTCAAGTTGGAGAGCACGTAAACAGTCCGAAATTTCGTCCAATTCACGGTCCAATGCGCGCACCCCGTGATAATCCATCGGATTACCGCGTAGCAAGGCCCCACGGGCGTGTCTGGCCTCTTTTTGGTAGGTCATCAGCCTTTCGTAATAGAACTGCTGCCAGTGCTGCTCTGCCACTTTACCGACGAGCTTTTCAAAACCGACAGCGGCGACGAAATGGTTAGATACCGTATCTGCAAACATGTTGGCTCCTGCTGAAATGATCAAAATATCGCTTTATGTATAGCGGTATTCTGACAAAAAACGGCGCCCACGTCAAAAAAATCGGAAATTTTTAATAAAAACAGTACGTTAGCCTAAAAACTGGCCCCGCATATCCGCCAAACGCACGATTTCCATGCGGGTCGGGCTGCGCGACAGACGCTTACGTCATTGTCAAAATGGCACGCAGTTCGGGAATGCCATAGCCTTTTTCGGCGCTGGTGGAATAGACCTTGGGGAAAGCGCCTTTGCGTTTGGCCATTTCGTCTTCCACGCCTTCGCAGCGCGACTCAAGCTCGCTCTTTTTAATCTTATCCGCCTTGGTCAGCACGCCGATGTAAGCAACGCCTGCGCTGTCAAAAATATCCAGCGCCTTGTGATCTGCCGCCAGCAAGCCGTGGCGTGCATCGATCAACACGCACAATCTTGTCAGGTTCATGCGGCTGCGCAAATACTGGCTGACCATGTTGTTCCAGGCATGCGCCTTGGCACGGGTGACTTTCGCATAACCATAGCCCGGCAAATCCGCCATCTGCAACACACCGCCCAGATTAAAAAAGTTGATCTGCTGTGTACGGCCCGGTGTGTTGGATGACCGCGCCAGATTTTTGCGATTGGCCAGCGCATTGATCAAGCTGGACTTGCCCACGTTGGAGCGTCCAGCAAAAGCAACCTCAGGCAGATCAGCTGGCGGAATGCGGTCAAGCGATGTCGCGCCCGCCACAAACGTACATTCCTGACGGAAAATACGCTCCGCTTCCTTCAGCTGTTCTTCACTGATGACAAAGCCCTGACGGATTGTCATTCTTTGCCCTCTTCGGCTTTACCTGCTTCGGCATCAGCGTCTTTGGCGGGTTTCTTTTTGCGGCGTGCGCTATGGCCACGCAGCAAATGTGTATCTTCCTGCCCGACGCTTTTCAAAATGTAGTATTGCTGCAAAATGGTCAGCACGTTGGACCATGTCCAGTAGATCACAAGACCTGCGGCGAAATGCGCCAGCAGTACTGTCATCACGAAAGGGAAGTAAGATTGCAGCTTTTCCTGCATGGCATCTGCCATCGGCGGGCCAATGCGTTTCAGCTGAATCATGGTCAGGCAGAACAATACAGGCCAGGCCCCGATCATCAAAAGATCAGGCGGTGTAAAGGGCAGCAAGCCAAACAGGTTGAAAATGCTTGTCGGATCCGGCGCGGACATATCTTTGACCCA
>JBGTNC010000029.1:0-9050 GCA_041743265.1 Alphaproteobacteria bacterium
TGATGGTGGTGCGCCCGGCGGCATGGCTGCATGATTGCGTGAACGTGCCCAAGGATGATCCGCGCCGTAATCAAGCATCACGCCTGTCGGCCGATTATGCGATTGATTGGTTGGGCAAGGCAGGTTATCCGGCGCAATATTTTGATGCCATTCATCACGCTATTGCGGCACATAGCTATAGTGCTGCAATCCCTTGCGAAACAGTGGAGGCCCGCGCGGTGCAAGATGCCGATCGGCTGGATGGTCTGGGTGCGGTCGGCATAGCCAGATGTTTTACGGTCGGCACGCTGTTGTCCCGCCCGTATTATTTTGATGGAGATATGCTGGCGCACAACCGACCGCTAGATGACGCGACACAAACCATCGACCATTTCTATGTGAAGCTGTTTAAAACCGCGGATACCTTGCAAACCCAAGCGGGGCGGGCAGAAGGCGCGCGCCGTGTGGCCTATATGCGCGAGTATCTCAACGAATTCGCCCGTGAAGCGGGGGAGCAGCCCAGAGACGCGGCGTGAAGGAATAGGGCTGAAACGCCAATAGCCCTTGATTTTCAGGTGGCAGCACGCTTATATCTTGTGGCATCTTGGATATGTTTATCCCAATTTTTCCCATGAGAGGCGTTTGAATATGGCACGTTTTGTAAAATTTCTGATCTTGGCCGTTGTCGGCTTTGCGCTGGGTTCCGGTCTGGCCTGGTTCCAAAAATCACGGCAAGCGAGTCTCGCGGGCGGTAATGTGGCGATTGTTGCCGATGAATCCGATTTACAAAAAGAAGCCAGCACCGCGCTGGATGGCAGCACGATTGTGCCCGATGCCCCCGCAATGCCCGGCGGTGACGATACAGCGGAAGAAGCTGTGACAGACCAAAACGTTATTGATGCGATTGCCGAAGATACTGCTGCTGACCGCGTCGCGCCGAAAGAAATGGATATCGAGCCGGGCGTTGATGTGAACGCGGGCGTGCAAAAAGTGGCAGGTTCCACCGTGGGCGGGGCGTTTAGCCTGACCGACCATAATGGTAACGCTGTCACCGAGGCGTCTTGGCCTGGCAAAATGAAGCTGGTGTTTTTCGGCTTTACCCATTGCCCCGATATTTGCCCGACGAATCTGGACAAAATGACAACCGTGCTGGAACAGTGGGGCGCTGCTGCCAATCAGGTACAGCCGTTGTTTATCACAACAGATCCGGCCCGTGACACGCCTGAGCGTATGAAAGAATATCTGGCCGATTACAGCCCCGCTATTGTGGGCCTGACCGGTACGGAAGAGCAGATTGCCAAGGCCAAAGACGGGTACAAAGTCTATGCCGCCAAGGTCGACACAGGGGACGAGAAAAACTACCTGATGGACCATTCCGGCTATATTTACCTGATGTCTGCGGATGATGCGCTGCTGGAGATTTTCGGCAGTTCCGATACGGGCGCGTCTATTCTTGAAAAGGCCAAGCCGCATCTGGCACCCGCTGAATAAAAGCCTTACTCGCTTTACGAAAAACAAGGGTGTTTTCTATAATACAGAAAGCGCCCTTGTTTTTTGAGCTTTAGCGCGGGATTCAGTTGCATCCCTTTGCCGAGTCGTGCTAAATCCCCCACCAACAGGTAAAAACGCGCCGCAGGTGCGGAAAACATGAATTTTTGAGAGGGCTTTGACCGTGGCTTCGCGCACCGGAAACCAGAACACCGCAAAACGTTATGCCACCGCTTTTTTTGAGCTGGCGAAAGAACAGTCGCAAATTGACGCGATTGCAGGCGATCTCGAATCTCTGACCCAGCTGCTGGCTTTGGAAGGCGACGTCTTATCTTTCATGTACAATCCCACGCTGCGCCGCCAGGAACAGGCGACCGCGCTGGAGGCGATTGCCCAGCACCTGAAGCTGTCCAAGCTGACGACCCAGTTTCTGGGTACCTTGGCCCTGAAGCGCCGTCTGGACGTTCTGCCACAGATCATTACCGCCATGCGCGACCTGATTTCTACGCATAAAGGTGAAATCACGGCTGAAGTGACTTCCGCGCAAGCGCTGGACCAAAAACAAATTACCGAACTGGCCGCCAACTTGAAATCAGTGCTGGGCATGGATGTCCGTGTCAGCCTGCATGTTGACCCTGAAATTATGGGTGGCTTGATTATCCGCGTGGGCTCGCGCCTGATTGACAGCTCTGTCCGTACAAAGCTGGAACGTCTGCACCGTGCCCTGAAAAACAACAACTCATCATCCGATCAAAAAAAAATGAAAGAGGTCGCGTAAACCATGGAAATCCGTGCAGCTGAAATCTCCTCCATCCTTAAAAGCCAGATCGAAAAATTCGGTGTGGCAGCAGATGTGGCCGAAGTCGGTCAGGTCGTTTCCGTCGGTGACGGTGTTGCCCGCGTATATGGCCTTGATAACGTTAAAGCCGGTGAGATGGTTGAATTCTCCAACGGCATTAAAGGTATGGCGCTGAACCTTGAAACCGACAACGTCGGTGTGGTTATTTTCGGTGACGACCGTGATATTAAAGAAGGTGATACCGTCCGTCAGACAGGCGAGATCGTATCCGTACCTGTCGGCAAAGAATTGCTGGGTCGTGTGGTGGATGGTCTGGGTAATCCGATTGATGGTAAAGGCCCGATCAAATCTACAGAAATCAAACGCGTGGACGTGAAAGCGCCCGGTATTATTGCCCGTAAATCGGTACATGAGCCGATGCAAACAGGTATCAAAGCGCTCGATGCGCTCGTGCCAATCGGCCGTGGCCAGCGCGAGCTGATCATTGGTGACCGTCAGACGGGTAAAACCGCGATTGCCGTTGATGCGATCTTGAACCAAAAAGAAATCAACAAAGGCACAGACGAAAGCAAAAAACTGTATTGCGTATACGTGGCCGTTGGCCAAAAGCGCTCGACCGTTGCACAGCTCGTCAAAACGCTCGAAGAAAACGGCGCGATGGAATATTCCATTGTTGTTGCCGCCACTGCTTCTGAGCCTGCGCCTTTGCAGTACCTTGCGCCCTATACAGGTTGCACGATGGGTGAGTACTTCCGTGACAACGGTATGCACGCACTGATCGTATACGATGACTTGTCCAAACAGGCTGTTGCTTATCGTCAGATGTCGCTGCTGCTGCGCCGCCCGCCGGGCCGCGAAGCCTATCCTGGCGACGTATTCTATCTACACTCCCGCCTGCTGGAGCGTGCTTCCAAACTGAACGATGAGCTGGGTTCCGGTTCTTTGACCGCGCTGCCGATCATTGAAACACAGGCTGGTGACGTTTCTGCTTACATCCCAACCAACGTGATCTCGATCACAGATGGTCAGATCTTCTTGGAAACAGGTTTGTTCTACAAAGGTGTCCGTCCTGCTATTTCCGTTGGTCTGTCCGTATCGCGCGTCGGTTCGGCTGCACAAACCAAAGCGATGAAACAGGTTGCCGGTACGATTAAGCTCGATCTCGCCCAGTTCCGCGAGATGGAAGCCTTCGCACAGTTCGCCTCTGACCTTGATGCTTCCACCCAGAAACTGCTGGCCCGCGGTGCGCGCCTGACAGAACTTCTGAAACAGGGCCAATACAGCCCGTTGTCGATGGAAGAACAGGTTGTGTCGATCTTCTCCGGTGTGAACGGCTATCTGGATACAGTGGCTGTTAACGACGTCACATTGTTTGAAGAGCAAATGCTCAACGCGATGCGCAATCAGGGTGCTGCTATTCTGAAAGCAATTGCGACAGAGCAAAAAATCAGTGACGAGACAAAGCCAAAGCTGGAAAAATTCCTGCAAGATTTCGTCTCCACATTCGCCGGCAGCAAAAAAGCCGCTTGATTTTAAGACCGGAAGGTATTGAACAGATATGCCCAGTCTAAAGGACTTTAGAAACCGGATCGCGAGCGTGAAATCCACGCGCAAGATCACGTCTGCCATGAAAATGGTGGCGGCGTCCAAATTGCGTCGCGCCCAAAGTCAGGCAGAGGCCAGCCAGCCTTATGCAACACGTATGGCCAGCATGCTGGGCCGTCTGGTGGCCAGCATTGATATCAACCAAAGTGCACCTGCACTTTTGGCGGGTACGGGGCGTGATGATGTGCATATGCTCGTGGTTATTACGTCTGACCGTGGCCTATGTGGTGGTTTTAACGGCTCTATCGTACGTCTGGCCCGCCAGAAAGTGCGCGAGCTGACCAAAGACGGCAAGACCGTAAAGATCGTTTGCGTCGGCCGTAAGGCGACAGCCGCGCTGAAGCGCGATCAGGGCGATAAAATCGTACACACGTTTGAAGGTCTTGGCCGCAAACGCCTGACGTTCAGCGAAGCCGCGCAGGTTTCCGATTATGTGTTGGATGCACTGGCGCGTGGTGAGTTTGATGTCTGCAGTCTTGTATACAACGAATTCAAATCCGTGATCAGCCAAGTACCTTCCACCCAGCAGATTATTCCGCTGACTGTGGATACGGCGGCTTTGGAAGAGACCGAAGAAACGACGGCTGAAGATACGGGGCCCAAAGCACTGTATGAATTCGAGCCGGATGAAGAACGTATTCTGGCGGAACTGTTGCCGCGTAACTTGGCTGTACAAATTTATCGTGCGCTGCTGGATTCCGCAGCCGGTGAACAAGCGGCCCGTATGACAGCGATGGAAAACGCAACCCGCAACGCGGGCGATATGATTGCGAAACTGACGCTGACTTACAACCGTGCGCGTCAGGCATACATTACCAAAGAGCTGATCGAGATCATTTCGGGTGCCGAAGCGGTATAACCCGAGCATAAAAACAGACAAAAAGAATAAGGCATAGAAGGAGAATACCCCATGGTTAAACTGGCCGCGAAAAACGCAAGCGCCCCCGGCAAAATCACCCAGGTAATGGGTGCGGTTGTTGACGTTCAGTTCGAAGGCGCGCTGCCCGCGATTTTGAACGCGTTGACATTGGACAACGATGGCAAAACACTGGTACTGGAAGTTGCCCAGCACTTGGGTGAAAACACAGTCCGCGCCATCGCCATGGATTCGACCGAAGGCCTCGTGCGCGGTCAGGGTGTCACAGATACCGGCAAGCCGATTTCTGTACCCGTTGGTCCTGCCACACTGGGTCGCATCATGAACGTGATCGGTGAGCCGATTGACGAACGTGGCCCTATTGGCTCCAAAGAAGTTTACCCGATCCACCGCGCGGCGCCGGAATTTACGGACCAGTCCACAGAAACACAAATTCTGGTGACAGGTATTAAGGTCGTTGACCTTCTGGCACCTTACGCAAAGGGCGGTAAAATTGGTCTCTTCGGTGGTGCCGGCGTTGGCAAAACCGTAACGATTATGGAGCTGATCAACAACGTTGCCATGCAGCACGGTGGTGTATCTGTATTCGCAGGCGTGGGCGAGCGTACCCGTGAAGGTAACGATTTGTACCACGAGATGATTGACTCTGGCGTTATCAAGTTGGATGGCGAAGGTTCCAAAGTGGCCCTCGTATACGGCCAGATGAACGAACCGCCGGGCGCGCGCGCACGTGTGGCCCTGTCCGGTCTGACCGTTGCGGAATACTTCCGTGACCAAGAAGGCCAAGACGTTCTGTTCTTCGTCGATAACATTTTCCGCTTTACGCAGGCCGGTGCTGAAGTGTCCGCGCTTCTGGGTCGTATTCCTTCTGCTGTGGGTTACCAGCCAACGCTGTCCACCGAGATGGGTACACTGCAAGAGCGTATTACGTCCACCAACAAAGGTTCCATTACATCCGTTCAGGCCATTTACGTACCTGCGGATGACTTGACGGATCCGGCGCCTGCTGCTTCCTTTGCGCACTTGGATGCGACAACCGTTCTGTCCCGCCAGATTGCGGAACAAGGTATTTACCCAGCCGTGGATCCGCTGGATTCCAACAGCCGTATTCTTGACCCGCGTGTGGTTGGTGAAGAGCATTACAACGTTGCCCGTCTGGTACAAAAAACCCTGCAGAGCTACAAAGCGCTGCAAGATATTATTGCGATCCTGGGTATGGACGAGTTGTCTGAAGAAGATAAACTGGTTGTGGCCCGCGCGCGCAAAATTCAGCGTTTCTTGTCCCAGCCTTTCCACGTTGCCGAAATTTTCACAGGCACACCGGGTGTTTTCGTCCAGCTGGAGGAAACCATCAAAGGCTTCAAGGGTATCGTCAACGGCGATTACGACCACCTGCCGGAATCGGCTTTCTACATGGTCGGCACAATCGACGAAGCTGTCGAAAAAGCCAAGAAAATGGCAAAAGCAGCTGCGTAAGCAAAACGGATATAACAAAGGCGTCGAGATATGGCTGATGCACTAACCGATAAAACCTTCCAGTTCGAACTGGTCTCACCGGAAAGAATCCTTGCGTCTATTGAAGCACGCATGGTGATTGTTCCCGGCGAAGATGGTGATTTCGGCGTTCTGGCTGATCACGCGCCTTTGCTGTCCTCCATGCGTCCCGGTGTTGTATCCGTGACGTCTGCGGAAGGCGATGTGCAGCGCATTTTCGTCTCCGGCGGTTTTGCCGATGTGACGGGCACGCAGTGCTCCGTTCTGGCAGAAGAGGCGATTAGCGTATCTGATCTTGACCGTGATGCACTGGCTGCTGATTTGAAAGATCTGGAAGATGATCTGGAATTTGCGAAAGAAGATGCGGTTAAACGCGCGCATGTGCAGCGTCAAATTGATGTCACACGCGCCAAAGTCGCCGCCATCAGCGAAGCCGTTAAACACGCGGCTTAATTCATACTGTTTTTTTAATGTGACCTAAGAAGGTTTCGGCGTCCGCATCAGTTTGATGGGGCGTAGCGGCTTGATGGCGTTTTTCAACGTCACATCAGGATCCCAGATATCTGGTGTGATTTGTTCGTCGGGATTTTGCACATCAAACGGAGAGCGTATGCGTGAGTGCAGCCCGGGGTCTGATTTTATGAATTTTTCCATGCTTGGTGCGTCGCTGACTAAAATAACGTGGCAGCGTTTGCTTTCCATGATTTGTAAAATACTACTGACGGCCTCGCGTCCAAAAGGGCCATCGGCGATTTTATCTATCTCATCGACAATCACTGTTGAATTTTCGGGCACTTCGCTAAACGCTTGTGTCGCTTGGCCGACAGATTTGAAATGGCTGCAGTTGATTTCGATAGGGGCGTCTGGTGCGAGCCCCGTGTCTTGTAAGCGTTGTGCGTAGGCGCGTGCCTGCATCGTTTTGCCAGATCCCGGTGACCCCACAAAAGCTTGATGCAAAACGGGCACAGTGCCAAGCGTTTGCTGCATTTTCAGGCTGTGGTTGATAAAGGCTTCCAGTTTTTCATGTAGTGGCATAGGGATCCTCTTGCGCTTGTGTGTTTTATTCTAGCGCAAGGGCCTTAACATCCGGTCAACGGTTGTGCGGGTGGTGATCACGGTTTCTTTGTTAAACGTTATTTATCAGGTGGTTGTATATATGCGGCCCGGCCTTGCCGTACCTTCTAAAACGGGCCATATTAAGATACGCCCTATTTATGAAGGAGATTGTCATGTCCAATGCTGCCCCCCGTCCGAACGCGGCACTTGCCGCGCTGAAGCTGAAAGATCAGGATCTGTTCCGTCAGCAGGCCTATATCAATGGCGCATGGGTAGATGCTGCAAGTGGTAAGACAATCGAAGTATACAATCCCGCCACGGGCGAATTTCTAGGCGCTGTCCCGAATATGGGTGCTGCAGAAACCAAGGCTGCAATCGCGGCGGCAGATGCCGCCTTCGCCAAGTGGAAAAAAATGCTGGCGGTAGACCGTGCGAATATCTTGAAGCGCTGGGCTGATTTGCAAACAGAACATATCGATGACCTGTGCCGCATTTTAACAGCAGAGCAGGGCAAGCCACTGGCACAAGCCAAAGGCGAAATCCAATCCGGCATCGGCTATGTGGAATGGATGGCCGAAGAAGGCCGCCGCGTCTATGGCGATATTATTCCAACACATAACCCGTCACATCGTTTGATCACGCTGAAACAGCCCATTGGTGTATCGGCCATGATCACGCCTTGGAATTTCCCGTCATCGATGATCACACGTAAATCCGGCCCCGCTCTGGCAGCGGGCTGCACGGTTGTTTTAAAACCATCCGAGCTGACGCCGTTTTCGGCATTGGCGCTGGCGGTACTGGCAGAACGTGCAGGGATTCCGGCGGGTGTGTTTAACATCGTCACGGGCGATGCGCCGCCGATTGGTAAAGAGATGACAGAAAACCCGATTGTTAAAAAAATCGGTTTCACCGGTTCTACCGCCATTGGCAAATTGTTGATGGCGCAAGCGGCGGGCACGGTTAAAAAAGTATCGCTGGAACTTGGCGGCAACGCGCCGTTTATTGTGTTTGATGATGCGGATCTGGATCTGGCCGTACCTGCTGCGATTATTTCCAAATATCGCAATAGTGGCCAGACCTGTATTTGCGCCAACCGTATTTTTGTACAAGACGGCATCTATGATGCCTTCGTCGAAAAATTCACAGCTGCCGTCAAAGAGATGAAAATCGGCAACGGTATGGATGATGGTATCGACTTAGGTCCCATGATCAATCAAAAGGGTGTTGAAAAAGTAGAACAACATCTGGCAGATGCCACAACCAAGGGCGGCAAATTGACCACGGGTGGAAAACGGCATGCACTGGGGCATTCTTTCTTTGAGCCGACGGTGATTGCGAATGCCACACCTGATATGGCGTGTTTCAGCGAAGAAACATTTGGGCCGCTGGCACCCGTCTTCCGTTTCAAAACGGAGGAGGAGGCGATTGCTTTTGCCAATAATACGGAATATGGCCTTGCCGCTTATTTTTACTCCGCCAATATGGCGCGTATCTGGCGCATGGCAGAGGCACTGGAATATGGCATGGTCGGTGCCAATAGTGTGTCGGTTGTGGCACCACAAGCGCCTTTTGGTGGCTGGAAACAGTCGGGTATCGGGCATGAGGGATCAAAATACGGTATTGAAGATTACCTCGAATTAAAACTCGTGGCCTTGGGCGGGCTTGGATAAATCCGCACGCTTTAACATATGTTTTACCGTTGGCATGCTATCACGGCTGATCTGGCACAGGTTTTGAATGCAAAACAGAACC
>JBGTNC010000030.1:0-5112 GCA_041743265.1 Alphaproteobacteria bacterium
CGGCGAGCACGAGGGCATGCCGCAGGCAAAGTACCTGATCGGTCTCCTCTACTCGCGCGGGCAGGGTGTGGAGCTGAAGCACCTGTGAAATGTGGCGACCAGACTGTCATGCTGCATTACTGTTACTTGCAAATGCCTTCAGCAACAATAGGGTAGCTTTGTACCCAAAAGCAGGTTTTTTAGCTGTTTATCAATTGGTTATCATTAGATAGAATAAAGCAGGTTTTAAAAAGTTAATACATGCGGGAGTTATCATGTCCATGTCTGTGCGCCAATCGTCTTTTCTGGTTGTTTCGGGTACCTTGCTGGTGCTGTCTTTGTCGGCCTGTACCTTCACCAAAAAAGATCCGGCAGAAGTGCGTAAAGCGCCGCTGACCTCGGAAGAACAAAGTGCAATGGCACCTGCGGAAGGGATGCGTCTGACACCTTTGTTCGCAGAGCCTGTCAAAGGCACCAGCGCACGTTTTGATCGTTTGGAAGAAGCGGTGCAAACACTGCGTGATGATCTGGATGTTTACGCGCCATCAATGGAACAGCGTGTGGATGTTGTTGAAACAGGCCTGCGCGATATCGCAGGTCGTCAACAATCCCTCGCACAACAACAAGCTGTTTTGGTGAAAGAAGCGAATAAACCCATTGGTGATATTAAAGCCGTACGTTTGGGAGATCATCTGGATAAAACCCGGATTGTGCTGGATGTGACAGCGGTTCCCGATGCACGTAGCCACCTGTCCAAAGATGGTAAGCAACTGACTGTCGAATTGCCGCGCCTGACATGGGCAGCCGGCAAAACCGAATGGACCGCAAATGGCGGCGCTTTGGTGAGCAGCTGGGCCTATGCCGATGGCAAGCTGACGGTGAACCTGATTGCGCCTGCGGTGATCAAAGAGCAAAATACCCTCTCCGGTAAAGGCCAGCACCGTTTGGTGATTGACCTCTTCGCCAAGGGTATTCACCAGTAATTACAAATGTTTGGGCCACGGTCTTTATACTCAAAACGTTGATAACAAAAGAAAAACCCGCCTATACGGCGGGTTTTTTCTGGACATGCGCCTGATTAATATGTTAAAAGACTAAACATTCTTTCAAAAGAGGGCCCGCATGTCAGACACACCGGAAAACAAAAAAAACAATAAAAAACCATCCGCCCGTATCGTCGGGAAAGAGCGTGTTTTTAACGGCTTTTTTAAAATGGACGAACTCACGATCGAGCAAGATAAGCACGATGGCGGGACGATGACGGTTAAACGCCTTATTTTCGAACGCGGCCATGCCGTCGCCATTCTGGGCTATGACCCAACGCGTGATGAAGTTTTGCTGGTGAATGAAATGCGCCCAGGGCTTTTGGCTGCCGGTGACTATCCTTTTAATGATTCCCTTCCTGCCGGCATGATTGATGCGGGGGAGGACGAAATAACTGCCGCTAAACGCGAAATGCTGGAGGAGACGGGCCTTGAATTGAAAAACCCGACACTGATCCACCCCGGCGCATATGTAAGCTCTGGTGGCACGTCAGAGCGTCTGGCGCTGGTCTTTGGTACCGTGGATATGTCGCGGGCAGGTGGCGTGCATGGCCATGCATCTGAAGGCGAAGATATTAAAAGCGTGGTGATGAGCGCAGATGAGTTTATCGCCCGTGCTGAAAGCGGTGCGCTGAAAGATATGAAGAGTTTGGTCTGTGCTTTCTGGCTGGCCAAGAATAAAGAACGCATCCGCGAGGCTTTTGCCGCCGAAAATGTCACAAATGACAATCCGTATCAGGCGCTTTCTGCTGCCAAGAAACCTTCTGGCCCGGGCTGATTCTCTAAGTAATTGATACTTTGTGGTTTTATTGAGGGTTGCTATATGCTCAACAAGAGTATATAAAATACTCAGTAAGAGCATATTAATCGATTCTCAGCCCAAGGAGCCTTCGTATGTCCCCCAAGAACACCCCCGAGAAAAAACTGCAAGCGCGTGTCAAAAGCGTGAAAGCGGAATTCAACGGCTTTTTGAAAATTAACCGCTACGAGATCGAAGCAGATCAGCACGAAGGTGGCACAGCGACCTATGAGCGTCTGGTGATGGAGCGCGGCCATGCTGTCGCCATTCTGGCCTATGACCCCAAGCGCGATGAAGTGGTGCTGGTCAATGAAATGCGCCCGGGTATTTTGGCCGCAGGTGAATATCCCTATACCGATACACTGCCCGCAGGTGGCATTGCGAAAGGGGAGAGTGCTGTGAACGCAGCCATTCGTGAAACCACCGAAGAAACAGGCCTGGCGTTGAAAGACGCAAAACAAATTCAAGATGCCTATGTCAGCGCTGGCGGCACGTCTGAGAAAATTTCCATTGTTGTCGGTATTGTTGATACATCCGCAGGGGCGGGTATTTTTGGCAATGATAACGAGCAGGAAAATATTAAAACCCGCATGGTATCGGCCAAAGACTTTATCAACGAAGTTAAAACCGGCGTGAACAATGACATGAAAACAATCATTGCCGGATACTGGCTGGCAGAACACCGCGAGGCCTTGCGTAAACAATACGTACCAAAGGCAAAAGCGCCGAAAGGCCCTGCTGCGAAGTAACAAAATCATTCAATAAAAAAGCCCCGGTTTTGATGCCGGGGCTTTTTTTATGCTGCTATGGTTTTAATCCACATCAAACTTCACACCCTGTGCCAAGGGCAGGGCCGTGCCGTAGTTGATGGTATTGGTGGAGCGGCGCATATAGGCCTTCCAGCTGTCCGAGCCACTTTCGCGTCCGCCGCCGGTTTCTTTTTCGCCGCCAAAGGCACCGCCGATTTCAGCGCCGGATGTGCCAAGGTTGACGTTGGCAATCCCGCAATCCGAACCTGCGGCTGACGTAAACAATTCTGCTTCGCGTACATCGTTCGTGAAGATGCAAGAAGACAGGCCCTGTGGCACATCGTTCTGGATTTCGATCGCTTCATCAATTTTGTTGTATTTCACGACATACATGATGGGGGCGAAGGTTTCATGCTTCAATACATCATGGTGCTTGGGCATTTCAACGATTGCCGGTGTCACGTAATAGGCTTTGGGATATTCCTTGGCCAAGACACGCTCGCCACCTGAAACTTTGCCGCCAGCGGTTTTTGCTTTTTTCAAAGCGGCCTGCATGGCATCAAACGCCTGTTTGTCGATCAGCGGGCCGAGGAGAGTATTGCTATCCAGCGGGCTGCCGATTTTGGGATGAACGGATTGATAGGCTTTTTTAACGCGGGGGACAAATTTATCAGCAATGCTTTTGTGTACAATCAGGCGGCGTTGCGATGTGCAACGTTGGCCTGCGGTACCGACAGCGCCAAAAACAGTTGCCATCAAGGCAAGGTCTTGTGCAGCGGAGGGCGCCAAAATCATAGCGTTATTACCGCCCAGCTCCAGAATGGTTTTACCAAAGCGGGCCGCCACGCGCGGGCCTACTTCGCGGCCCATACGGGTGGAACCGGTTGCAGAAATAATCGGCAGGCGTTTGTCATCGACCATTTTCTCGCCGATATCACGCTCGCCAATCACCAATTCAGACAGGCCTTTGGGCGCATTGCCGAAGCGTTCGGCTGCTTTTTCAAACAGTGCCTGACAGGCAAGCGCCGTCAGTGGTGTTTTCTCGGATGGTTTCCAGACAACGCTGTCGCCACACACAACTGCCAGCGCAAAGTTCCAGCACCAGACAGCAACGGGGAAGTTAAAGGCAGAAATGACACCGACCACGCCAGCGGGGTGCCAGTTTTCTTGCATCTTGTGCATCGGGCGTTCGGAGGCAATCGTCAGGCCGTAGAGCTGGCGGGAAAGGCCCACTGCGAAATCGCAGATATCAATCATCTCCTGCACTTCACCCAGACCTTCGGTCAGGATTTTACCGCATTCAAGGGTGACCAGTTTGCCAAGCTCTTCTTTATGCTCGCGCAGTACTTCGCCGAAAATACGGATCAACTCGCCACGCTGCGGGGCGGGGACCACACGCCAGTCCAAAAAGGCTTCATGCGCGCGGGTGATTTTGGCATTCAAGGCTTTGGGCGTATCCATCTTGACGATACCGATGACAGAGCCATCAATGGGGGAGAAAACCTTGAGATCGCCTGCCGCAAAATCTTTTGCCTCTACGCCCATTTTTTTCAGGACATGGGCGGTGGAATCAGCCAGCGATAATTGCTGTACGTTTGTTTTGGATGTGGGCTTTTTCTTGGCGGTCATGGCTTTCTCCTGATTGTCTGAAAGGGGTGCCTCATAATATGCGATATGACTTGAAATTGCTCAATATATTCCGGTTTTTCTTGACATAAAGCATGGCGAGGCGTAGTTTAGGACGCAGAAAAATGAAAATAACCCCCGACGCGGAGTCGAAAGCCATGAAACGCCTGCCAGAAAACCCAAAAAACAACACAGATGAAAATCAAGCGCCCAAAACAAAGTCGGATGGTTGGGCCGCGTTTTTGTTCATGGGGACGGCAGCTTTGGCCTTGGGCAGCGCGAACATGCTGTTTCTGAACGGGATTGATAAAGCGCAAGATCAAGACCCCGTATTGGTTTTGCCTGTTGTTGAAAGAAGCGTCGAAAATTTGGGCTACAGCAACGTGCGCTTCCAAACTTTTAACAAGGCTGCAGACAAACCCGCGCACATTACGTTCACTGCCGAAAAAGACACGATCCCTTATTCGGGCGAGGCAGATTGCACCGCGCGCAGCTGTTCACGAGTATCGGTAAGCATTAATTTCGGTACAACGCCCGGCGCTTAAACCGTCCAGTCGAGGACGACTTTACCTGTATTACCTTCCAACATCGCATCGAAGGCTTTTTGAAAGTCATCGGCCGGAAAAACATGCGTGACCAGCGGTGTCATATCAAGGCCGGACTGGACAATAGCTTTCATCTTGTACCATGTCTCGTACATCTCGCGGCCATAGATACCTTTCAGCGTCAGGCCTTTGAAAATAACGTGGTTCCAGTCGATCGCCGTTTCGGCGGGCGGGATGCCCAGAATGGCAATTTTGCCGCCGTGGCGCATAGTTTCGGTCATCTGGCGGAAGGCTTGCGCATTGCCTGACATTTCAAGGCCCACATCAAAACCTTCGGTCATGCCTTGTTCTTTCATCACATCGCGCAGGTT
>JBGTNC010000031.1:0-2526 GCA_041743265.1 Alphaproteobacteria bacterium
CCATGTCTTCAACGGCCTGCGTGCTTTGGTGACAGAAGGCGTGTTTCTGGTCGACCACATGGTCTGGGCTTTCGTCCTGAACGCGGTTTATATGGTGATCGGCTTCCTGGTGCTGAAACTGTCCTTTAATAATGCGCGTAAGCATGGGACTTTGCTGCAAGCGGGCGAGTAATAATATTATTTTCACATATTCCTGAAATAACCTACCGCGTTTGTGTTTTACGTGAAGTCGTGCTATTTCTCTTGCACACCCAAACAAGAAAAAAGCCCCTACCGGAGGAGACGTCACGATGGATTTCAAAGATTCTGGTCTGCCGAAGACCCAACTAATCGAAGACGCTTTCAATTTCAGCAAGGCCAATGCCCTGTCGAATGAAAAAGAAGCGATGAAAGAATTCAAACAGCAGATCGACATGATCCACACCCAGCGCAAGATGATGCTGGACATGGAAAAAGAAGATGGCGGTATGCCGGATGCAGATTATCAGCGCGAGATTAAAAATCTCGAAAGAGGCCGCGATGAACAATTACGCATGGGCCCGCTGCTGATCACACGCGAATTGAACAACATGTTCGAAACACGCCGCGTGGGTCTGGCCAAAGAAGTTGCCGCCAATACAGAAAAGCCAACACCGGAATTGATTGCCGCTGTGATGCTGATCGATTGCGTGCGCTCCCCGCTGGATTATCAGAACATCTCCGACAAATTCGGCAAAGGCGTTGCCGGTCTGATCGCAGAAGTTGTGCATATCGATGCCTACCCAAGCGAGCGTACAGACAACCTGACTAAAGCCGGTCCCGATACCAAACGTGCGTATCTGGCCATGCTGGTCACCAGCCTTGACGGTATTGTGAAACAGATTGAACGCGTGGCGAAACAGGGCCCCGGTCAAAAAATCATGTTCCCGCCAGGTCAGGAAGAGCAATTGTTCCGCGACGCGCAACCCGTCTGGGGCAACGACAAAAAGCTGGATGCCCGTTTTGTGGCAGCCTTTAACAAAGCCGGTGAAGCTGCGTCTTCTACCTTCCGTTTGGAAGTAGATGCCGATGGCGCGCTGGAACTGGTCAAAGGTGCAGCACCTGCGAAACCGACAGGCCCCAAATTGCTGGGCCCCGGTGCCAAAGGCCCGAAACCACCCAAACCGCCAGGTAGCGGTGGTATCGGCGGCGACGTATTCTAAGAATACGCCAACGTCCTTATAAAAAACGCGCGCCCTTATAAAGGCGCGCGTTTTTCTTTGTGCGGAATGTTTTTTTAAACGCTTTGCGTCAGTGATTGTAAAAGCCCCAGTGCAAGCCCTGCACGGATGCCGCAATTTTTTGGCATCTGCTGTGGCAGAATATCGGTGGCTTTGCGGATATGCGTGACGGCATCGGGGTTCAGCGCCGCCAGAATGTTATGCGTGATATCCGCTGTATCATCCAGCAACACCGGTACACGGGCCAAACGTGCGGCCAAGGCAGCCCCCACGCAGGCGCACAAATCAAAGCCGCCGTATTGCAGCAAGGTTTGTAAAACATCATCACCTTTATCCAGTGCCGCTTTAATTTCGGCGGCCAGTTTTTCAGTGACGGGGTTGGCGGTTGCCAAAATCAGAAAATCAACACCGGGCTGCACGGCCATCATGCCATAGGCAATCGCTTGCACAGCGTTGTCGGCGGCAAGCGCAGGCGCTTTTCGAAAATCGGCAGAAGCTGTTTGCAAATCCAGTTCATAAATTTGCAAATCGGCATTTTGTTGAACGGCCAAGGCGGAGAGGGGATGTTTGCTATCCCCCAGCATGGCGGGCAGGGCTGCAATATTTGTCTGCTCATCCGCAAAGGCGCCGTGGGTCGATAGAAAGACAGCCAGACGCGGGTGGCGGATAGCGGCTTTGGATTTTCCTTGTGCCGCCGTCATCCACTGCCAATGCGGCGCGAATTCCCCCAAGCTGTCGGGGGCTGCGGGCAGCGTCATCGCGGGCAAGTCTTGCTGTGCCAGACGGCGAATATCTTCAAGGGCGATCGCGGGGGCCTGTGCGGCGGCGGCAGTTTGTGCGGCAGTCATAAATGATCCTGTTCTTTAATGTAAATCCAGAGCGCGCGGTTTGAGAGCTAGCGTGCGCAATGCGGGTAGCGCGGGTCGTTCTTGTTCACGCGCGTCCATGTATCTGTCTCGGAAAAAATAAACTTTGAAATGCGGATGCGCAATTCATTTTCGTTGACCTGCGTGGCCTCCACATTGGCGGTCACGCCTTTGCCACGGATGTCCATCGTGCCGTTCCATTGGTTGGGGGCAACTTGTTCAAACGCCATTTTGGGTGAATAACCGCAAAGGCTTTGAATATCTTCTGCCTCAACACGGCGACCGCGCACCACAGCCGGGTCACCGAAGTAATCATAAGCATCGCGGTCTTCTGGGTTGATCCAGACAATTTTGCCGCAAACACCGCTCTCAGGGCAGGGCTGCATGGCAATTACGGAATCAACAACGTTTGTTTTCCAGTAGGTTGTGCCTTCGGTGAGGTTGGTTTCTGCCGCGCCTGC
>JBGTNC010000032.1:0-8337 GCA_041743265.1 Alphaproteobacteria bacterium
TCTCCGGAAACAGCACGCCAGGGCGGTTTAGGCCTTCTGCGGGGCGTGCAGCAGGGGCTGTTCCACCATCCCATGGGCGGCTGGGCGGGCGGCGTAGAGATACGGTCATATCCGGCACAGGCGTGCCTGTCATGGTCGAAATGGCCTTGATACGGTCATCAATCGGGGGGTGGGTTGCAAAAATCCCCATGAAGTTGTGGCTGTTTTCGATGCACATCTGCTGCACTTCGTCGGGCATACCGTTGATTTTGTCGCGGCCGGCAATACGCATGAGTGCGCGCATCATGGCTTCGGGGTTTTTGGTCAGCTCCACCGCGCCGGCATCGGCCAGATATTCACGCTTGCGTGACAGGGCAAAGCGGATCAACAGGGCAAACAAATAGCCGATCGCCAAAATCACAACCGCAACCAGCAGAATAATCAAAGCGCCGTTACCATCGTTTTTGCTGCGGCGGCTGTAAAAATTTGGGCGGCTGCCGTGGATCAGCATGCGAAAGGCCATTTCAGCAAAAAAGCTGATCATGCCGACAAAGATGACCGAGATGATTAAAAGTCTGACATCGCGGTTCATGATATGCGTCAGCTCATGCCCGATCACGGCTTCCAGCTCGTCATCTTGCAAGGCTTCGATGATGCCGCGCGTCAAAACGATGCGATATGTTTTTTCGTTCAGCCCGCTGGCAAAGGCGTTCAGGGCAGGGCTGTCAATGACCTCGAATTTCGGCATGGGCAACCCGCGCGAGATACACAGGTTTTCCAGCATGTTGTAAATCTTCGGCATTTGTTCGCGGGTGACAGGCTTGGCACCTGTTGCCATTTGAATCATGCGCCCATGCATGAACCATGCGATCAGAAACCAGATGGCGGCGCCGCCTACGGCGAAGTGACCGTAGCGCAACATGCCGCGTTTGCCGCTTTCAAGCGCATGGCCCCAGCGGATATTACCGCCGCCATTGCTTCTTTCCAGTGTTTTTGAAACGCGGTCTGTGCCTGATTCACCAACAATTTGATAGCCACGGGCAATATTGCGTGTGGGCGCGTTTTGTTGAAAGGTCAGGTCGAGCGCGACAAAGAAGCTGCCCATCATGACTAATAACAACAGGGGAAAGCCGAGCAAAAGCAGCACGGATTTAATGTGGTTATTCATGATGTGGGTCGCAAGACCGACCGCACGTAACGCCATGGACGCTACCCCTTTGTCATCTGGCTTTGATCAGGCAAGGATTAGCTGCCGAAGCTGACCTTTGGCGCTGTCTTGACAGCAGCAGCTTCTGCGGCATCCAGTTCGAAGAAGATTTCTTCTTTGAAGCCAAACACGCGGGCGATCAGCACAGCCGGAAATTGTTGAATGGCTGTGTTGTATTCGCCTGTGGCGCTGTTGAAGAAACGACGGGCTGCCGCAATCTTGTTTTCAATGTCAGAAAGCTCTGCTTGCAGTTGTTGGAAACTGCCATCGGCTTTCAATTGCGGATAATTCTCGGCCACCGCCATCAGGTTCATCATGGCAGCACCCAGCATGCCTTCTGATTGTGCACGATCTGCGATAGAACCGCCGCGCATAGCGCTGGCACGGGCTTCGGTTACTTTTTCAAAAACTTCACGTTCGTGGGTGGCATAGCCTTTGACAGTTTCAACTAGATTCGGCACCAGATCGTGGCGCAGCTTCAGCTGTACATCAATATCGGAAAAGGCGTTTTTGCGACGCTGGATCAAACCGACGATACGGTTATAAAGACCCACCAGCACAACAGCGACCAGACCCAGAATAGCCCAGATGACCCAGCTTGAATTGCTTGAATTAGCGAACATATGTAGTTTCCCCTCTCGGACGTAAATAAAACAGTTATCTATATATATTTTGCGGTAAAAGACCCTGCGGGTGCAAGGTCAATCGGATGCAATCGGTTCGCAATTGCGCGAATGTACATGAAAAGACAAATAGAATCAGATCTAAACGCTGTTTAGTGGCGTGGTGCGGCGGGGCCGCAAGGCTTGCCAGCGCGTTGTGGCGGCGGGTTTGACGGGTCATTCGGTTCAGACGGTGTACGGCCTGCCGGTTGTCCTGTCATGTTTTTCAGTTTTTCCGCAGCTTCGGCGTTACCAGCCCAGAGCGCCATGTAATCAGCAGGCGTCCAGCCGTGTTTATCGGCGATGTCGTCCTTGGCACCGGCGGCTTTGAGCTGTTCGATGACATGCTTGCGGGTTTTAAGCCCGCCTGCAAGGGCCGCTGAATGCAGCGGTGTCCAGCCATGGCCGTTATCGATATTAGGCGCGGCACCTGCTTTTAAAAGATGTGTGACAATTTCAGCCTCGCCCCAATAGGCGGCTTGGTGCAAAGGCGTTAGCCCATGCGCATCGGCAACATCGGGATCAGCCCCCTGACGCAGCAGTTTTTTAACCTGCGCCAGATTGCCATCGCGCACGGCCCGGTAGAGTTTTGTCTCTCCGTCCTCATTGCGCTTATCGATACCGTTACCGGTAATTGTATTAAACAGGTTATTCAGACGCAGCATATTTGACCCCGATCTGACACCCCCCACAACAAATGTATCGTAAAAGATGTCGCTTCGCAAACAACACAGTAAAATCTGCCTTAAAACGCTACGCCCTGCGTGCTTAACAACAGGTTAATCGCCACAATATATTGTTGGATAAAACAGTTTTTGTACCAGATGCAGTGCAGCGTCAGGCATATGCAATTACATTACGGAATTGAAAATATTTTTTGGCTTACATGCCGTAAGCGCGACCCGACACAGGGCCCATCGAAAGCGCGATGGAGTGCAAGTCCCGCATTTTGTCCGAGGCCGAGGTAACGTCGGGCAAAACCAGCGTGCCGTCTTTATGCGCGTTGATGAAATTCCGCACAGGTTCAGGCGTTGACGGATTCATCAGCCGCGATATATGCGCTGGATTGGTGCAGTCATCAAGACGATGTCCGTCCAATATCAAACGGCTTGCAAAAGACAGGTCTTCTTTCAGCAAAGCGACCGCCATGATAGATCCGCCTAGATTTGCATCTATCATAAAAGACTTCCGGTTCCAGTAATGTGCGCGGCTTTCCGCATAGGCCGCACGCAGGGTATTCATGTCTTCGTTTTTCAGGGCTGTCTGCAAGGCCTCGGTCAGCGTGCTTGCTGACTTTTTGCGGAACTGCTGGCGCAGTTGACGGGTTTGCAGCGCTGCTTGCATCTGTTGTGCTGTTTCAACGTGTCTTTCCGGTGCATTGATAGCCCATGCACGCGTGGGCCAGCCGCGCATTTGTGTTTGCATGACTTGCAAATTCTTTTCCCAATGCGGCATGCCTTCGGCCCATTGGCAGATTTCGGCGAAAGATTTTCCGCGCCGCTTCATAAAGGCTTGGTAACCGATTGTTGGTTCCAGTTCGCCCAGCAGGCTTTTGAACTTTTGGCATTTCGCTTGCGGGTCCGCACCTAACCGCAGCAGCGTTTGCACCGTATGCGGGTGATCGTCTGCCAGAATAGCCGTTTCCAAAGCCGCGTTGAGAAAATCCCGATCCATGATGCTATGCTTTTCAGCCAACCAGGCCAGATGATGCGGTCTGCCATGTGCGGCGGTGGCTAAAAAAAGACTACCCCAGTCAAAAGCGAAGCGATCGTCTTTTGCGCTTTCTTCTACTTTTTGCAGCGTGTCGCAGCAGGCGATGAAATGTTCCAGCGAAATGGTGGGCAGCGTATTTTCCAGCTCTTTGATGACCGTATGGCGGATGGAAGCGGGGCCTGTCAGCGCCATTTTCGCGGCGGCTTCTACGAAATCCAGGCGTAAGCTGCCGTCATCTTCAAATGGTTTGCGCGCTGTCTTTGGCTGTGTTTTTTGTGGGGCAACCGGTGCTGGTTTTTCAACAACGGCGGGTGCGAAGTGCGGATGATCCGGATATTGCTTTTTCATGAAACGCGTAAAATCTTTATGCGCCCAGAATACATTTTCAATGGCTGGCGTGGCGGCGACCTGAAAAGGAATTTCTTGATAGTTGTTGACGGCCTCAAAAGGGGCTTGGTGTTTCAACAGGCTTTCGGTGGCAGCAGTCTGTCCACGGTGCGCTGCGTAATGCAGTGCAGTCCAGCCATCCGGCGTGGCACGGGCCAGGTTGACCAGCGGATTGGCAATCAGCAATTCAAGCGCCACCATATTGTTGCGTGCTGCCGCCATCATCAAGGGGGTCACGCCATGACCATTGGCAAAGTCGGGTAGGTTCGCAGGATCAGCCAGCAGTGCCTTGAGCGTATCGTGTTTATCTTCCACGACCGCTGCCATGATTTTATAAGCCGCAGATTTGGGTGACAGGCTGTGACAAAAAAACAGATTCATGTTGTCCCGCGCCGGTGACAAATGTGTCAGACCCGATGGTTCAAAACCGGGGTGGTTATTGGGTGGCGGCTTGGGCCATGGGGCAGGTGGTTGAACCATGATGCGGGGATAATTTTCCAATTATTTCAAAAAGAACAGGCTATAATATTCCATAACAAACATAAGAGAGTCAAAGGGTTTCGACGGCAGGGACCTGTGGTTTACCTGTTTTTCACAAAAAACAGTGATTTACGGGCGAAATGACCCGTTTTTAGCGACTCTGGAGGCTGTTTTATTTGCTTTCGATGTCGAGCGCCGGACTATCAAACAGGGCGTTACCTGCGGCCATAAACTCATCCAGCGAAGCAGCATGGGGCAGATCATAGAAAATCGGCTCCAGCGTCGACGGATAAGAGGGCTGCAGGTTGAAACTTTGCGTACTGATGAGGGCGAAGGCAAAGACAATGCCCCAGAACCCAGCCGAGAAGAACAGCGCCATTGTCAGGCGGCGTTTTTCGTTCATATAGGTGGCGAGTGACAAGCTGCAGTAAATCAGAAAACTGAGCAGCAAGAAGTTATAGCTGTATTCAGAAACTGTTGCGATTAGGTTTTCGTTCGTCAAAAAATTGATCATCGACTGCAAGGGCCAGAGGAGCGCGGACAGGCCAATAAAAAGTCCCGCAATCGCAATGTGACCATGAAAGTGTGAACGATGGCGTATCAAGCGGCCTGCCACAGACCAAGGCGCCGCCCAGAGGATCATGATAAGCCCCGTGGCACCCGCTGTGGTGGCCAGCAAAGAGCCCGGTTCGTCTGACCAGAATTCGTGATAGCTCAGCAGGCAAGAAAGGGCGATGGCGGCCAGAAAAATTTCCCACGCCACAAGGCGTTTGGTCATACTTTGCAAAAACGCGCTGGTTTGCTCAAGCCTTGTGACAGCCGGTACCGGATGATGCGGTTCAAACACGCGCAAGCTGGTGCGGCCCAGTGTGATTTTATCGCCCGATTTTAGAAGTGCTTGGCCGCCTGCACATTTTTTACCGTTTACAGCACAGCCGTTTTCGCTGCCCATGTCGCGCAATACCCAGTCTGTGCCGTTGTGTATAATGTCGGCGTGGTGTGCGCTGATATGCGGGTCGGCCAGAATAATATCGTTGTTATAGCCGCGGCCGATGCGCAGCGGGAAGTTTGTGGTGGTGATATGAGTGACAGCATCGTCACCATCATGCACGCCGATTTCGATGACGAGTTTCATGGTGCTTCTCCCGTTGTATCAGCGGGGGTCGATGGTGCTTCGGTATTTTCCGGCGGGACAGGCCCGGGCTCGGCGGTTTGCGGCGGTACGGCTTTTAGCTGTGACATAAATTTATGCACAAGCGCCAGCCCGTTTTCGCGTGCAACCCCTTGTGCGACAAAAGACACAACCATGCCGCTGCGGGCATTGCCCAGCAGGGCCATGTAAAGATGCAGGTCGTGAATATCCGGATATTTTTTATATTTGCGGATGCAAAGAGATGCTTTCCAGCGGTGGTCTGCCAAGTCGAGAAAATCGCTGCTGCAATCGAAATTGGTCACGTCTTGTTCGTTGGCGTTGTAATACATGCCGGTCGGGGCCGTATAAAGTTGTTCGTACAGATTATAAAACCGCACGGCGTTTAATTCATCTTTGGCGCGCAGCAGGTCATAGCTATAGCTGAACATGCCTGTTTTAAAGCGGTTATCGAGAAAGATATTATGCTCGGTCGAACAATTGGTGCGGAAATGCGTGAGCGGGTCTTTGTCTTTATGTTCCGGCCCGCCCCAGCATTTGAAAGCCTCGTTGATACGGCCGGGTACCATGACGGGGCCAAAGGCCAAGGTCTCCCAATCTTCCGCCATCAGCCTTTTGATGTTCTCGGCCTGTCCTGTGCGCAGCTGTTCTTGGATATCGGCATCGGCGGCGGCTGCAAAATTATAATCTTCATCTTGTGCCAGATATTTTTTCAAAAGATTGCGCAAGGGTTCAACCGGCACGAGAAAGCCGATCTGATTGCCAGCCGTTGCCACGTTGATGCCGACCACACGGCCATCATGGCCCAATACAGGCCCGCCGCTCATACCCGGATTGATCGCGCCCGAGAAATGGATTTTATCAATAAAACTTTCGCGGGACAGGCCGTTATACGTGCCTTCCACAATCGTAAAGCCGATGTCGTGCGGATTGCCGAGTGAAAAAAGACGCGTGCCTTTGGGCAGTTTGGATTGACCAAGCTCAACAAAATTTGTGCCCGGTGTTTCCATTTTCAAAATAGCCAAGTCATACATGACATCGGCGATTAATACGGTCAGCTGGCCTTTGCCGTGTTTGTCGTGAATATATTCCAGACGGTTATCATCAGGCCGTTGCAAGGCTTCGGCAATCACATGGTAATTGGTGGCAATTAAACCATCCGCCGTAAACTGAAAGCCCGAGCCGATGGTGGCTTTTTTATCGGAAGCCAGATCAATGACCTGTATCTGGTAAATGGCGTCGCCGTGCTTTTGGTATATGCGCTGTGCTTCGTCATTCAGCTCCGGCACAGGGGTAACGGGCACGCCCGTGGCCGTTGCCTGTGTCGGTGCTGCATTCCCTGCAGCATGGGCCAACGGGGTCATCCACATCAAACCGGCCATGAGCCCGGCTAAAACGCTGGAAGCGCGGCACAGGATACGTCCCGTGCGGCATGTCGGGGAAAAGGAGGCTGTTGACGTGTCTGGCATAAAACTCATGAAATATTCTTTTTTGACAAGGCGTTAGCATTCCGAAAGGGGCAATGCCCGCGCATGGGCAGCCGTTTTGGCCGTCAGCGCCTATTGTGGGGGGTAAGCCGTTGATTGTGCAAGAGGAAAACATTCTAACATTCTGAAAATTGAAACGGCGGCTTGTGAGCCGTCACGTTGATAATATTGTAATAATCTTACGTTTTATGTCTATTTTTTAGTGCAGGCTTACGATGTGGCATGGACTCGCTTTTCAGATCATGCTAATTTTTTTACCCGAAAGCACAGTTATCACCTGTTTTTTTGTTTTATTGAAAAACATTCCAGTTTCGTCACGCGGGGCTGGTCAGCCAAGGGGATACCCTGACATTGAAAAGAATGTTCAACGCCATATCCAGCCTTTTTAAAGGCGACCCGAACAAAGTCGACGACGACGGCTTTACGCGCTTGCAACGTGCAGTCATGAAGAATGACTTGTCGCGTGTGGTGTCGTTGATCAAATCGGGCGCGGATGTTAATTACCGCGGCAGCATGATTTTTCCGCCGCTGCATTTGGCGCTGGACAAAGATCGTCACACCATTGCACTGGCGCTTATTCAAGCAGGCGCTGACATTAATCTGAAAGACGCGCGCGGCAGCACACCGCTGCATCACGCTGCCGTCCAAAGCCAAGACAATTTCATGTCCACCTTGCTGCAACTGGGTGCTGATCCGAATTTACAAGATGATCATGGCCGCGCACCGTTGCATGTTTTGTCCACCGCACGTCCTGCTTTGATCGATACTTTGGTCAGCTATAAAGCAAACCCGAATACGCAAGACCAGCAAGGCAACACGCCGCTGCATCTGTTCTTGGATCGTCCCGTACTGGTGGAACATTTGCTGCGCAACGGTTCTGACCCGAACGTTAAAAACAACAAGGGCGAAACACCCTTTATGATGATGCTGGACGACACACGTCTGCAAAAATTCCCGAATGTGTTGAACGGCATGTTGTTGTCTTCTGCCGACCTGAACGCGACAAACGGCCTTGGTGAAACGCTTTTGCACCTGTCGGCGCGTCTGGATAAAAACGACACCTTTAATTCTATCAGCCGTAAATGTGACCTGTCTGCCTGTGACAAACAGGGCAATACGGTTTTGCATGTTCTGGCCTATACGCAAAATACGCTCATGATCGGCAACGCATTGAAAATTGCGCCGGATCTTTTGCAAAAGAAAAACCGCCGTGGCATGACCCCGCTGGGCGAATTGTCGCATGTTGCCAATAACCACACCTTTGGTCGCTCG
>JBGTNC010000033.1:0-3397 GCA_041743265.1 Alphaproteobacteria bacterium
GGGCCCACAAGTGTCCGGCCCGACAGGGCCGATGGTGGTGGTCTTTGCAGGGTTGTTCGCGTCACTGTCCGGTAAGCCGGAGCTGGTATTTGCTGCCGTGGTGCTGGCGGGTGTGTTTCAAATCATTTTCGGATTTTTAAAGCTGGGTGAATATATCAAGCTGGTGCCGTATCCGGTTATTTCGGGGTTTATGAGCGGTATTGGTGTGATCATCATCGCCTTGCAAGTCTCCCGCCTGTTCGGGCATGAGCCGGAGAGCAGCGGCACGCTGGGCGCGCTGGCCGCGCTGCCCAAGGCACTGATGCACCCGAATATCTATGCTTTCGGCGTTGGGGCTTTGACGTTGGCGCTGGTTTTCTTTTGGCCTAAAAAAATCGGCCGTTATGTACCGGGGCCGTTGGCCGCGTTACTTGCCGGAACATTCGTGTCTTTTACCCTGCCCGATGTACCCATACTGGGCGATATTCCAAGCGGCTTGCCGCCCTTCGTCATACCGTCGTTCAGTTCGGAGACGGGGATGGTCGTTATACATGCCGCATTTATTCTGGCCTTGCTGGGGGCGATTGATAGTTTGCTGACATCGCTCGTCTCCGACAGCATGACGCGCACACGGCATAATTCGAACAAGGAATTGATCGGCCAAGGTGTCGGCAATGCGGTGGCAGGTTTCTTTGGTGGTGTGCCGGGCGCGGGGGCCACAATGCGGACCGTTGTGAATATCCGCACGGGTGGTAAAACCAAATTATCCGGCATGTCGCATGCGGCGGTTTTGTTGACGGTGGCTTTGGTGCTGGGCCCCTATGCCGCGCATATTCCGCATGCGGTGCTGGCGGGTATTTTGATTAAGGTCGGCTACGACATCATCGATTTTCGTTATCTGAGCAAAGCGCACAAAGGCCCGCGTTGGGATCTGGTGCTGATGACGGTTGTCTTGGGCCTGACCGTTTTTGTGGATCTGATCACCGCCGTGATTGTGGGCGTGGTATTGGCAGCCCTTGCCTTTGTCCACCGTATTGCCAAGGACCAGCTGGAGGCTTTTGGCGATGGTGCCTTCGTTGAACAAACCGCTGAAGAAGAAGCGGTGTTGACGCGCACGGAGGGCAAAATTATGGTGTTCAGCTTTTCAGGGCCACTGAGCTTCGGGGCGGCTGCGGATTTATCCCACCGTGCGCGAGAGCGTGCGAAGGAACACACGAGCGCCATCGTCCTCGATTTCACCCATATTCCCTATATCGACGTTTCCGCCGCCGTGGCGATGGAAAATATTATCGTCGATGCCACGTATTCGGGCCGCGATGTTTATGCCTGCGGCATGAATAGCCGGGTGCGTAAGGTTATGAAGGCCATGGGCGTGGATGAAAAATTGCCGAAAGAGATGGTTTTTGACAAAAGGCTGGATGCCATTTTGGAAGCCGAGAAGAACTTGGAAGCCTGATTTCACGTCCGTTTTTTCATTTACCATGTTTTTTCATGGAATTTTGTATCCGTTAGCCCGTTTGCTGCGAATATTAAGTTTGCGCGACTTCTATTGATAAAGGGGGTCCGGAGGCTTATGGTTAAAATCAGGTATTCAAAAACGGGAGACATGCCATGAAACGGTTGTTCGTCATATTTACGCTGGCCATGTTGGCGCTGGCGCCGCTGGCAACCACACAGGCACGCGCCCTGATTGCGGCGGTTGAAATTAAAACAGCTGTTTTTGCCGGCGGCTGCTTCTGGTGCGTCGAAGCGGAATTTGACCAGAAAGACGGCGTGATTGA
Source organism: Alphaproteobacteria bacterium (assembly GCA_041743265.1). GTDB lineage: Bacteria > Pseudomonadota > Alphaproteobacteria > Micavibrionales > UBA2020 > UBA2020. The sequence continues at coordinate 1,761 of JBGTNC010000033.1, forward strand.
TGTCTCCTCCGGCTACATGGGTGGTTCTGTTGAAAATGCCACGTATTTCCAAGTCTCCTCCGGCGAAACGGGCCACATTGAAGTGGTGCAGGTGAAGTACAACCCGCAAATTATTTCTTATGAAGATTTGTTGAAAATTTTCTGGCGCAATGTTGACCCGACAGATCCGGCAGGTCAGTTCTGCGACAAAGGCAGCCAATATGCCGCTGGTATTTTCTATTTCGACGCACAGCAGAAAAAAGCGGCGGAAAAATCCATCGAAGATATTGAAAAAAAGATGGAAGTAAAAGTCGCCACCTTCTTGCGCGAAGCCATGCCGTTTTATCCGGCAGAAGAATATCATCAGGAATATTACAAAAAGAACGAATTGGCCTATCGCCTGTATAAAAACGGCTGCGGCCGCCAAGATCGTCTCGATGCCTTCTGGGGTAAAGCGGAAGCAAAATGACGCAAGTGTCAGACACATCCGACTTTATCTCGTGGGATGATTTTATGAAGGCGGGCTTGCGCTTCGGCACCATTACACGTGCCGAAGTTTTTGCCGAAGCCCGCAAACCTGCCTATAAGCTCTGGATTGATTTCGGGGACGAGATAGGCATTAAAAAATCATCCGCTCAAATCACCGTGCATTACAAACCCGAAGACTTGGTGGGCAAACAGGTATTGTGTGTCACCAACTTCCCGCCCAAACAAGTCGGCCCGCTTATGTCGGAGGTGCTCACCACGGGGGCTGCAGATGGCAGTGGTGATATCGTCTTGGTAAGTCCGGATTTTCCGGTGCCCAACGGTTCCCGCCTGCTTTAATTTTTACGGGCTAAAATGCTTTCGTGGTATAATGGGGCATGACCTTAAAAAACGCTTTTTTTGTGGTGCCGTTGCTTGTGGGGCTAATGTTTCTACCCCTGATGGCGCATGCCAAAAAAGTTGCAGAAGATTATCCCTTGGCTGATCCGCGTGTGCAAAATGATATGCCGCTGCCGGATGGCTTTTTCTTTGATGAAAAAGGCCAGCAATACAAAAAGATCGACCGTGTCGTGATAGAGACGATGGGCAAAGACGGTAAAAAGCATCGCCGCCGCGTGATCCGCACAACCTGCTACGAATTGGCGCATGAGAATTCAAGTTCCCGTGCCTTTCGTCCTGTGCAGTGTCGCTCTCTGTGAAACTTTCACAGCATAAATAATAAAAGAATCTTTCTTGTCAGGTGCTCTGCGCGATATAGTGCGGGCACTTACATGAAAAGGATTCTGCCATGACACAGCCATCCGATACCGCCTTGCAAAAAAATACGATGGACTGGACCGCGCGTTTTTACGCGGCGGCGGTGGATCTCTATCCGGTGTCTGACCCTTCCCATGATATTTTGCACATCAATCGCGTTGTGCGTATGGCCGAAAAACTGGCAGCGGCAGAGGGCGCTGATATGATGGTGGTGCGCCCGGCGGCATGGCTGCATGATTGCGTGAACGTGCCCAAGGATGACCCGCGCCGTAATCAAGCATCACGCCTGTCGGCCGATTATGCGATTGATTGGCTGGGCAAGGCAGGTTATCCGGCGCAGTATTTTGATGCCATTCATCATGCTATTGCGGCACATAGCTATAGTGCCGCAATCCCTTGCGAAACAGTGGAGGCCC
>JBGTNC010000034.1:0-8746 GCA_041743265.1 Alphaproteobacteria bacterium
AGAGCCTGAACATCTTTTTGCTGTTCTTCATCATCCATCTCATGAAAAAGATGGTTAAACTCAACCTTGCCTTTTTCGGTCCACAGATAATCGGTCATAAGGAATGTACATATCTGAGAAATATATAATTCAGACCTCGTGGATTTTCCTGACAGAATTTCTTCCAGCTCTTTGCGCTTTTCAAACGTCACATGGTCCGGTAGAGAAAAATCAGTTTCAGACAACGCAAACGACGACGAGAAAACAAGCAACAGAAGAGCACTTACAAAGGCAGAAAAATTTGCACCCAGACCCCTCATTTTATCTCCGTCCTTTGCTCTGCAAGATTATATAGAACCCCCACTTCTTCAATAAGAACTGTGGCACGCTTGTGATTTTTTGGGTCTACCAATACGGAGAGCTTCTGACCTTCTGTAAAAACCGCAGTGTTACAAAGATACCGTTTGAGAATTAAAAAAAGTTTACGCACCTGTACACCTGAAGAATCTTTATATGTATAGAAAAAGTATACTGCCGGGCCGCCTAGATAGCCCCTATACCCATGTGTCACGGGGCCAGATATCCACCCAGATTTCATTTCCCCCAGAGTGTAAAGTATTAAATTTTCATAGCTATACTGAATAACTGCCCATGCAGAAAACAAACCAGCACCTATACATGCGGCAATATATAAATCTGTTTGATTATATCCTTTATAAACAATGGCGCATGCAGCTAGCCCTATTACAAAAAAGCTTCGAATAAACATACGATCCATTTCCTGAAGTGGAAAGGCGTTTAGCTTATTTTCTGCCTGCAGTTTTTTAATAAGATTTTTTAATCTTGGCGGGTAAAGAGGATACAAGAGGGAAATCACGCTACAAACTCTTTCGTACAATAAACAGTAATCGTTTTTCGGGTCATAAGAACCCTACCCACAAATTAATCCTCTTTTACCTGCTTCCCCTCATGCACCACCCCCAGAAAATCGCGGGAGATATCGGCGCGGACGGTGGCGGCGACGGTGGTGGGGAGGAACAGGCGGACGTGGAAAATGTAATTGCCAAGGTCCGTTGTGGAAAGGTCAAACACCGGCTCGGCCAGCGCGATGCCCACGCCGGTGCGGCGGCGGATTTTACGATTGAAGGCCAGCGCTTCGGTGCGGTACGGCTCGAAATGTTTCTCGGTGATGTCACGCAATGCTTGTGATGCCGCGACAGGGTCCACATCGGCCACGGGCACGTGAATGCGCAAATCTTCAAACAGGTAAGATTTAAAGAAATTGGAATTTTCGACATTGGTCGAAAACAATTTGCTGTTCGGGATCGTAATGGTGCGGCCCGTGAAGTGATAGCTGCGGCCCTTTACATCGACTTCTTGCAGACGGAAGGAAAACGCATCCAGATCGACGACTTCGCCCAGAATACCTTCAACAGTCACCCAGTCCCCCGCTTTGAACGGTTGGCTGGTCATGCGCATGACAGCACCTGTCAGACACAAAATCATTTCCTTGGTCGCAATTACCACTGCCACAGCAAAGGCCGCCAGTGACAGGGCAAAGGTATGCAGCTGCGGCGCCCAAATCAAAATAGCGCCCAGCAGCAATATAATGGCACTCAGGTTTTTGATGCGGATGATCCAGCCGCGCTGTTCATGCGTCAATACTTCCGTATCGCGCCAGATATAGCGGATCAACATGCGGCGCACGAATAACAACGTCACCACAAAGAAAAGAGAAGTCAGCAAACTGCTCGCGGTAAATATTTCGCCAAAATTAATGCTCTGCCATTCCGCAGATAAGCCGCCGATGTAGTCCATTATAGCTTGTATCCTTTAGAGTCCGAAAATCAGGGTGTTATTTGCAGGCGTATAAAAACTCGTAATACGGCGACTGGAACAAATAACCTTCCGTCAACTGGCACACGTTTTCACGGCTGGATTGTGCTAGCCATTTTTGTGCCGCTTCCCGTGCCCAAGGCAGCGGGGCTGTGCCTTTGGTCATGGAACCGCCAAAGGTAAAGGACACAAACATGCGGCCTTCTTGCATATTATCCATGATGGCAAAGGTGCCATTGGTCGTTTCAACGCTGCCTTTGACCGGATCGGCATAATGCTTGCGCAAATGCGTAAAGGTCATACAGCCGCCCAGCATCACGGTCAGCGTCAAAGCCAGAATGATTTTTTTGATTTTCATGTCACACCCTTTTTTTATTCTTTTTTCTAGTTCTCGGCCAATTCTTTCAGGTTGGCAAGACCTTGTTCAAAATTTCCGCCAACCATTTTGTCGCAATTCATGACAATGCCAACAGCTTTACCCGCAAAGTTGTTTTTGCCCGTCATGGCCCATGTCACGCGCGTACCGCCGCTGACAGGTTCAAAGGCAAATTCGCCATGGCTTAACCCTGCCATAGGTTTTAGAAAGATCAGGCGCGTTTTAATGAATTCATCGGCACGGCTCTCAATAATCTCCATGCTGCCGACGCCCACTTCGCGGTTGCCTTCCCAGCGCATCAACGCGCCGACGCCTTTTTCTGTTCCCTCAAATGTTGTTTTTGCATGCGGGTCCAGCTTGGCCCAGGGCGACCATGCTTCCCATTTATGCAGGTCGTTCACATGCGGAAAAATACTGCCGATCGGCGCTTTTATGATGGTGGCGCGCGATACGCGGAATTCACCGGGCTGCAAAGCCGTCGCCACGGCAAAACCGGCCAGAAACAGGGTAATGATGATAATTGTCAGGATCATGGCATGACTTTCTAAAAAACAAAGGCCGCGCCCGCAAAGATTGCGCAAAAACGCAGACTGGCTTATTCTCAGACAACAGTCCCCAAAAGGAAAGCCTGAAATGAAAAACATCCCGCCTTCCCTGCTTTTGCAGTCAAAAATACTGATTTTTATGCTGTCGGCCTGTGCCGTTGCCTATATCTGGATGCCCAATGCGTTTGATTTCACGCTGGTCAGAAACATTGTGCTGACCTATGCCGTGATTGTGGTCACATCCGGCCTGATGACGGTTTTATCCTGCAAGGACTGTGATAAAGACGGCAAAAAATAATCCGGACTTAAAAATCCAGTATCAGGCCATCGTATGCCAGCTCGACATGAGCTGGCAGCATTTTGGTGACGGTATCGTAATCCACCGTGTAATCCAGATGCGTCAGATAGGTCTTTTTGGGTTTAAACTTTTCAACCCACGCCAGGCACTGTTCCACATAGCCGTGTGATTTGTCGGTATTGGTCACACAGTTGCAATCCACAAACCATGTATCCAGCCCGTATAAATACTCTTCGCTTTCCTCGGGGAAAGAGCTCACATCGGTGGAATAGCCGAAATTGCCTATACGCAGGCCAACCGATTTAAACCGGTTGCCGTGCTGCTGCCAAAAAGTTTGCAGGTTCAGCGTGCCAATTTGCAGCTTTTCCGGCGGCAACATTTCACGCCAGAACGGGCGCGCGGTGCCGGTGTATTCCAAATTAATGTTCGGATCGAACATATACCACCAGACTTTTTCAATATCGCGGCGCGTGGCGCGGTCAGCGTACATGGGCAGGTTTTGGCCATTTTGATGCGACATCATAATCGGCAAATGAAACATGCCGGCAATATGGTCTGCATGCGGATGGGTGAAATACACGGCATCCAGCTTGGTAACGTTATGGCGGATAGATTGTTCTTTGTAATCCGGCCCCATATCGATTAGCAGCTTCGTATCTGCATCTTCGATCAGGATAGAGGGGCATGTGCGACGGTTTTTTGGATTGTTCGGGTCACATTTGCCCCAACCACCGCCCGCATAGGGCACGCCATAAGCAGAGCCACAGCCCAACACGGTTACTTTCATTGTTTTATCCTTTTAGCCGCCGTTGCCCGGTTTTTTCTTCCTGTTCTGGGGAATTGCCTTCAGGCCTTTTATAACAGAGGATGATTTAAAAGAGACTTCATGCTTCTTGCGCGCGTCTTTTTTACGCATCATGTCGCTGAACTTCTGCATTCTGGATGTTGTGTTTGTCGGCTTTGCTTCCAATACTTCTTTTTCAAAGTAACCGATGGCTTCGCGCAGGTTGTCGTAGCGATCCGGGCAGGCCTTCATAAAGACGTCTTTGGAAAACGCCAGTGTATCCACCAGTTTTTGCTGGGACATCGGCTGGCTGAACAGCTTTTCAAGCCTTTTTGCCGCCATAACCATATCGTGGTCGCCGTTTTCACGGGCAAAACGGGCCACTTCATCACCCAGATACACAGGTGAATAACCGGTCGAGGTATAACCCGTCAGCGTTTGCATGAACTCGATGGCAGATGTCACAACGCTGTGGTTATCGACAACAGTACGGGAAATCTGGCCGCGCTTGATGTGTTTGTTGGTCACGTAGAGGGTGATCAGCATTTCTTGCATCAAAAGCTCCATACGGTCTTCCATGGACGAACCAGAGGTATGCTTTTTGATGAAGTCCTTGGCAACTTGCGGCAGAGGCTCTGCCTTTGTGCCGTAAGTATCCAGCCATTTATAATCGGGGTCTTTGGCAAAAATGCGGGGTTTGATGCTGGTGGGGTTGCGCGGCGGTGTACCCTTCATCGCCATATATAAATCGAATTGGTAGGTTTTGTCGTTGTGCTCGGCGCTCTGGGCAATGAACATGAAGCCGATGCCGCCGTAATTTTCGACCAGACGGTCGTGGCACTGGGTAATGATTTTACCCTTGGAGACCAAAAACTCGTTAACAGCTTGATAAACTTCTTCAATTTTATTGGGGTCGATGACCGCGAAAAGGTCAATATCTGAATGGGTGTCTGCGTGGCCGCGGCCAATAGAGCCCCTGAGGTAGGCTTCTTCCATCAGGCCTTTTTTAACAAGGACGTCATAACACCCCTGTAAAAGCTCCGCCTGAGGGAGATCCTGCTGATTGGTGGCAAGAATATGCTGTTTAAGGTCAACATCTGCTGCACCGTTCGACGTGTCCGCTTTGGACTTCGCCGCATCCCACGCACATTTCAGTCGCATTATTGCCCCCGCTAGACGATTAAAGTTATGCAAAAACTGTGGTGGCTTGATTTTATAACGCCCGTAGTAGAAACCGTCAAGCGACTGGCAAGAATACGTTGCAGCGCAATGGCTTATCCAATTCGCTGTTTTGACCGAATGCATGAGTATTTATATACCACATGCCAGAATCGATTCTTATCCCCATAATCCGGTAAAAAACTTGACCTTTGGACAATCTCCGTATTACACATAATCAGCATCCAAAAAGGCAGTTTTTATCCATGTTCGGTACCTCTCCCAGCAAAAAGTTTTTTAAGGCCGTCGCCACAGGCGATACAGCGGCGCTGGAGAAGCTGTTGGACAAAGGGATGCATATCGACACCCGTAACGGCAAAGGCGAAACAGCCCTGCGCATGGCGGTCATGAACAATGATATCGCAACCGTCCGCTTCCTGATCGACCAAGGTGCCAACCCCAACGTGCAAACCCGCGCGGGCCTCACCCCGCTATCCCGTGCTGCAGGCCAGGGCTATAACGCCATTCTTAAAATATTGCTGGATATACCGGGCATTGATGTGGATTTGCAAGATAACGACGGCAATACCCCCCTGCGCCTTGCCACGGTCAATAACCAGACAGAATCCGTTCGCCAATTGCTGGAAAAATCCGCCAACCCGAACATTCAGAACAATGATGGCAATACCCCGCTGATCCGCGCCATGGCGCAAGGCTATACCGAAATCAGCAAATTGCTGCTGCAAGCCAATGCCAATCCGGATATCCGCAACAATAACTTGATGACGGCGGAAAGTTTTGCAATGCAACGCGGGCAAAAAGCAACACTGCGTATTTTACGCAGCCACACACATAGCATAGACGTGGACAGCACCCCCGACCTGCCCGCAATTTCTCCTGCCGCTGTAAATGACGATACACCCGTTCTGCCAACTGCCGTATGGCATGTGACAGACGAGCTGGAAATTGCCCGCGTAGCGAAAAAACCCGCCCTCGGCAAAGAAGTGACCGATATTTTCAATTTCCGCGCGGGCCGCGTGATTACCATTATCAAAGACCTGCAACAGGCATCCGAAACAACGCTGGAGAAAAACTTCACCGAAGTTGAAAACACCGGATGGATCGCCGAAGCCGCAGATGCCTATGCCGCCCAAACAGGCACACGCCCCGCCTATGACAGCGGCGTGCTGCAAAAGCCCAAGGCACAGCTGCCGCCCAAACCCAACAAGAACGCCTGACCCATCCCCATGACCCGTTTTCAGGCCGATACCGTTTTGCTGTTTGTGGCCATTATCTGGGGCACGGCTTTTGTTGCGCAAAAAGGCTCATTCGAGCATGTGGGCCCTTGGACTTTTGTGGCCTTTCGCTTCTTGCTCTCCTTCGTACTGGTCGCGCCGCTGGCATACCGTGAAATCAAAAACGGCTTGGCCGCCACATTAAATACCCCTGCCCAGAAAAAAGATATCTGGTGGCTCTGCCCAGCTTTTGCAGCAGGCGTTGTTTTACAACAAGTGGGCATTGGCGAAACAACCGTAACCAATGCAGGGTTTCTGACAGGGCTTTATGTTTTGTTTGTCCCTGTTATTTGCGCGCTGTTTTTTAAACAAAAACTATCGGCGTGGATTTTTCCGGCGGCTTTTATTTCGCTGGCAGGTTTATTTTTGCTGGTGGGCGGGCATCTGGATGGTTTTTCCGGCGGCGATCTTCTCATCATCGCCTCGGCTTTGGGCTTTGCCGTACAGGTGGCTTTGGTCGGGCGGATCATGACACGCAGCAAAGCGCCTTTTACGCTGTCATGCATTCAATACGCTGCCGTGGCAGGCATTGCATTTCTAGGCATGTTTGCCTTTGAAACACCCACTATGGAGGGGCTGTCCGGTGCTTTCTGGCAGATTGTTTATGCAGGTGCGGTATCGGGTGCGGTTGCCTATACGCTGCAAATTGTGGCCCAGCAATACGCACCTGCTTCTGATTCAGCGATTATCTTAAGTGGCGAAGCACTCTTTGCTGCAATCGCAGGCGCGTTGTTATTGGGTGATCGTTTAAGCCCGCTGCAATACGGCGGCTGTGCGCTAATTGCGATGGCGATTATCATGGTGGAATTCGCGCCGCTGCTGCGCCGTAGAAAAACGGTCGCCGCCTAGCGCGTCTATTCTTCCTCGGGAAGTTTCCATGTTTTTGAAGAAACGGGCCCTTCGGACCCCATGCCGCTATACGTCATATAACGCAGCTCAATTGCGTCCCCCGCTTTCAGATCCGGCTTTTTGGTAATATCCACCTCAACCGTTTCAATCGCTTCCAGACAGGGCATACCAATCCCTGCAAATCCGCCCACCACTGTGGCCCAATTGACTTTGACTTCAGCCATAACAGGATCCGTATCGGCATCTTTCGGCAATAATTTTTGCACAACGCCCTTGGCTTCACACTCCATAAATGAACTCGCCGCCACAGGTTGTGGCAAAGCCATGGCCATAAAAGCAAAGATCGGTACAAAAACACATAGGCGCGAAAACATTTTTAGTCCTCTTTATTTGTTGCGGTTTCTTTGGCAAGCGCTGCCGCCACACCCGTGGCGCTGGCCGCAGGAAGCCCGTGTTTGAGGCGCAGCAGGTTCAACGCGCGGGCTTCTTCGGTGGTTAACTGGCGCGGGCCGATGGCGGCCAAAAATTCTCTGATTTCGGCAGGTGCTTCAGTTTTCGGATTTTTATGGTTTTGTGTCATGGCTGTTTTTTCTCCGGCTTACTCGTAAATCTGAAGCGTTCATTTGTTTTGCCCGGTTCCTGTGTGCCTTCCTTGGCAGCTGGCGCCGATTCCAGCGGCATTGCTTTACGGATCAAACGGGCCGTTTCATTAAACGCCATGGAATAATCCTGCAAAACATTACCGTTCACGCTAGATGTCACATCGTTTGCATTGACGAAGAAAGCACTGGTGCGCAATTCTTCCATCGCGCGATCTGCCGCATTACGTACGCGCCCAATAAACGCACCGCCATTCATGGCAGGGCGGCCTTCGGAATCAAACGTCATGGTTTCGGTTGTCACCACGGCATGAATGCCATTGACGCGGTATTCTTTTTCGACACCATCCATCACCACACTGCGTAGTTTCGGATCTTGGATATCTGCGAAAGTTGAAAGCTGTTCGTTCTTCAAATAATCAGCAAGTGCGGGCGTTACTTGCACACTGTTTTTGTCGAGGAAATCCACAATATTTGTCTGATTGAGCGCCTGCACGCGCTCTTTTATCTCAAGCCGCGCCGCATTCAATACCTTGGGCGAGACAAACCAAGGCTTGCCATCTGCTTCCACACCACCCGGATATAACAGCACCGTAAAATTGCCCCCGCCATGGTGTGCCATTGCCGCAGCATTTTCATGCACAGGTACGCCTGCATGATGCAGGGCATCTTCGATAATATGCTGCGCCATATGCCGCAAAACCAGATCAGCATTATGATGCCCAAGCGCGCCGTTCAACCCCGCCAGATTGTGAAAAGAAACAGCCATACCCTGTGGCACGGCATATTCCAGCTTTTCAATATCTGCCGCTTTCAAAGCATTTTGGACATCTGCATTTTTCGGATCAAACATGCGCTGGAAATCTGGCGTATCGGCGGAAATATTATCAATGCTTTTCACCATCCCCACCGGCATCATCACTTCAGCGGAAGGATCTTCAGGCGTTAAGCCCTGCACACTTTGGCGCAACAAGTAGTGGTGCCCCGCCCCCAACATCACGCCCGATTTTTCAAAGTGTCTGGCAGA
>JBGTNC010000035.1:0-4839 GCA_041743265.1 Alphaproteobacteria bacterium
CGATTTGTCCTACGAGATTATGACCGACCGTTTCACACGGACTCGTTTTCGTGTGAACATGACAGCTATTCTGGCCGAAGGCCGCGACGGCGTGCAGGTGACCATGCGTACCCTGCCATCCGCGCCGCCCACCATGAAACAGCTGAACATTGAAAAAGAAATTATTGCTGCATGGAAGCCGCGTCAGGGGCTGGTACTGGTGACGGGGCCTACGGGTTCGGGTAAGTCTACTTTGTTGGCTGCGGGCAACCGTATGTTGATCGAGAGTTTGCATGGCTGCGGTAAAATGCTGACCTATGAAGCGCCGATCGAGTTTACCTACGATACCATTACCAGCCGTCGCTCGCTCGTGGCGCAGTCTGAAATTCCGCGCCACTTGCCAAGTTTTGCGGCGGGTGTACGTAACGCGCTGCGTCGCAAGCCTGAAATTATTCTGGTGGGTGAGGCTCGTGACCGTGAAACCATTTCTGCGGCGATTGAAGCAGGGCAGACGGGTCACTTGGTTTACGCCACCGTTCACACGACGGGTGTGGCGGCGACTATTCGACGGATGGTATCAACCTTTGAGCCTTCCGAGCGGACAGAGCGCGCTTTCGCGCTCATGGAAACCATCCGCCTGATTGTGACACAAACGCTCGTGCCGAAAATCGGTGGCGGCCGGTGCGCTTTGCGTGAATATATGCCGTTTACCGAAGAAATTCGTGAAACGTTGCTTGGTATGACGTTTGACGAATGGCCCCTGACCTTGATGAATATGGTGCCAAAATACGGAAAAACGATGGAACGTGCCGCGCGCGAAGCGATGGAAGCGGGTCTCATCGAAAGACGTTACTACCTTATTTATGCCGCAGGCACCAAAGAAGCCAAGGAAGCACGCGCAGCCGGCGAGTTGGATGAAGGCGGCGGGCATTAAGTCTGTTATACTCTTGTGATCACTGAAAATAAGCAGATAACAGAATACCGGGAGAACAAATAATATGGCATCAGCCAAGGAAGAAGCCGAAGAAGGCCAGTCGTGGCATTGGCGCAATACCATGAAAACAGTACGCTTTTTTCAGTTTGATGCGCGTGCGGGTCTTTTCGTTGGTTTGTTGTTGGTGCACTTCCGTGTATGGACTTTGCTTTTGCTGTGCGGCGTGTTGTTCATTTTTTATGCGCTGGAGCGCAAAGGTCTTTCGTTTCCGGCAGCGCTACGTGCCTTGCGCGTTTGGCTGATCGGTACCAAGCGTCCGGGTTGGATATGGACACGGCGCAAGAAATTGGTGGATACAGGATCTCGCTAATATAAACATAATATGTTGATTGGCATGGGGCGCGCATAACGCTGTAACCTGCCTGTTGATCTTCATGGAATTTTGAGACTATAACTATATACCGACTTGTTTTAACGGCCTTTCCAGATCAGGACATCGCAATGACACAGACGCACTCTTTCAAGAACATTCTCGGCCGCGCCATGCTGGTTTCCGGCATTGCCATTCTTTCTTTCGCGACAGCCGCCGAAGCAGGTTTTGAATGGCGTGGTCCGCTGGAACCGCCGATGAAAGCCGCACCCGTAGCGCCCGCACAAGATCAAGGCATGTCCGGTCTTGAGCCCGTGATCACATGGGATGGTAAAACAGCCGGTGACGTGCAGTGGGGCAATGAAGCCGTCATGCCTGTAGATCCTGCAACAGATACAACAGCACAACAGCCCAGCCCCGCGCTGGCACCTTTCGTTGCACAAACACCGTTGGAACAGCACATTGAAGCGGGCGACATGATCGCTGGCTTTGGCAGTGACCTGCCGCTGGTTATCGCCTTGCAACAAGTTGTACCGCCGGGCCATCAATTCTCTTTTGCCGAAGGTGTAAACCCTGGCGTGAAAGTATCTTGGGAAGGTGGCAAGTCCTGGAAAGCTGTCTTGAGCGACATGCTGGCCACACAAGGCCTTGGCTACCGCGTGCAAGATAACGTTGTGGTTGTAGGTTATTTTCCTTCAACACCTGCGCCAGCAATGACAACACAAGCGCCCGCAACAGGTGCGCCGATGTCGATTACAGCGCCTGCAGAAGACATGCCTGAAAACATGATGCAAGCACCCGAGATGACAGAAGCGATGCCCGCGAAAAACGAGCCGGTCACAATCCGTCGTCAACGCCCGAGCAATGTAGTACACCAAGCTGACGCCGCGCATATGGATGCACCCGTAGCAGAAGCGCCTGCACAAGAAAACATTTACTGGCAGAACAATGACAGAATGGCAGGCAGCGTGCCCATGTCATATCCGCCAAGCAAAACATCTACAGCACCTGTGCCTGTAAACTCTGCGCCGCCTGCGGCACAGCAGTCGATGGATACAGGCCTGTCCACGCCGCCGGCGATGGAACTGCAAGATGATGCAAAAATGACAGCCGCTGATTCCGGCCCGATGTCTATCGCGCCTGAGACCATGGATGCCGCCGAAACGGCAGCGCCTGTGAAAACAGCAGAAGCCACAAAAGCAGCAGAACCTGCACAGGCATATAATGTCTGGAACGGCAAAAAAGGCCAAACGCTGAAAGACACACTGAAACAGTGGTCCGATTCGGCTGGCGTCGAGCTGTACTGGTCAATTGATTATGACTATCGCCTGAAGGGCGACATCGGCTTCGATGGTTCTTATGATCAGGCTGTTGCCTCGCTTTTGGATCAATTCGCCAGCGTGCGTCCGCAGCCGTATGGCCAATTGCATCAAGCAAAAGGCGGTCCCAGAGTCTTGGTCGTCAAGTCTTACGACCTGACACAATAAGCGCCAGAAAAGCCCTTGATTTAACTTAATATTTCGGAAATATATCACATTTTAGCTAAATGTGATAGAATGAAGGAATAGGGTTAGACTACAGAAAAGCCTCGATTTATCGTGCGGGGCAATTGTCGGGGGTATCTTTCAGGGCATGAAGATCGCAGAAGCATTCAAAAAATTTCTGGTCGCTATAGGCTTCGTCGCCTTTATGTCGGCAGGTTATTTGTCTCTTAACGTTGCAACGTCTTGCAACGCGAATGCGCAGATCTGTCACTGTAGTATCTGTACGTATGCCGCCGGCGGTATGATCACGCAATTGGGCGCAGTGGTGACACCTTGGGTTTCCGGTTACGCTATTCCTTTTGCTTATGCTTCTGTGACAACACAATTTGAATTGGCCATGATGGGTTTCACCACCGCTGTGGCCGCGAAGATTTTTGAAACGCAACAGAACATGGTGAAGTGGTGGGATGAATTCTGGAACTATAACTTGCTTCCCGCCATGAAGGCCATGACCGTTCAATTAAACGTACGCGATGCAGACCAATCGCGCGCCATGGGTGCCATGGGCGATGCGATGGATGCGAACCGCACAAACCTCGCCCTGATGGAAGAAGAGATTCAGTCGCACCGTGAATTACGGCCGAGTGAAAATGCCTGCGTGGCCGCGACTGTTTCAGGTGGTTTGACGCAAGCTGCCAATATCCGTCGCGCGTATAACGCAGCGGCGCCAGCGGAACAACTGCCCCGTTCCGGTAACCGCGTGGGCTCTTCTGCCGCAGGTGGTAGCGGGCCAGATATTCGTGCGCGCTGGGCCGCCTATACTGCAAATTATTGTGACCCTGAAGCCAATGCGGGCGCTGCCGGTTGTGTGGCGGCTGGTGCAGATGTGAACCGTGACCTTGATGTTGTCGGTGAAATTTTTGAAAAAGATACGATCGATGTGCGCGATGCGGATACCAAACGCGTGGTGGATGATTTGCTCATCAACATTGCTGAACCTTTTACGATGGACCCAGTGCCCGCCAGTGCTGCGACATCTCCGCAGGGGCAACAACGTATTTTGGCCGGCGAGGCCTATAAGGCGAAACGTCAGGTTGTTTATGATGCGCTCTATCATGTTGTCGCCCGCCGTGTGCCGGGTGGTACAGCCACTGCAGATTTCGTGAACGCCATGCGTGCCGCAGGTACGGGTGGTTCAGCGGGTATGGATCCGTCCTATATTTCCAGCAGCCCCAGCCATAACGAAGTCATGGAAGTAATGATGAGCGAACGTTACCGTACAGGTGACTATGGTGTTAATCAGGTGGATACCCCTGTCAACAATATGCGCGAATCAGTTGTACAACAGGCCTTTTTGGCGATGCAAATGTCCGACATGCTGGACTTGCTCGACAGATATGCACTGGTTGTCGCCGCCCAAGTGGGCGCAGAGATTAATCAAGGCAAGCCAGGCTCGTCTGTCTCAACACAAGCACCGGTGCAGTGATGATACAAAAAATGAAATCATACTTCTCTAACATCCGCTTCGGCAAAATGGCCATGATGACGGTGGTTCTGGTCGGCTTTTTATCCGGCTATAACGGCGTGACATCCTATACCAACTACTGTTCTGCCCAGTTAACAGTGGCACCCGGCCCGACGGTGACCGTTATCGGCGGTATTTGCCCTTGCTGTGCGCCAACGCCTTGCCCCGTTCCTTGCGATCCCTCTGGTACGGCACAAGCCGCGACAACTGTTATCCAGCAAGCTGTAAACGTAGCGCTGCAGGCTTCTGCCTACGCGCTTGAAATGTTTTTGGCGCAAGCCGTTGATGGTATGATGCAAGCCCTGCTGACCCGCCTGAACCAAGTAGAGCTGAACATGATCGACTGGTGGCAGACCATGTGGACGTATAACCTGCGCCCCAGTTTGCAAGCGATGACGATCCAGCTGAACACAGCAACAGCCGATCAAGCAAAAAGCTATCAAGCGTCTATGGATGCTGAACATTCCACACAGAACAACTCCATCATCCAGTTCCAAGAAGTACAAACGCATAAAGTAACACGTGACGATGTGTGCCCGCCTGCGGG
>JBGTNC010000036.1:0-2136 GCA_041743265.1 Alphaproteobacteria bacterium
ATCTGTGCCTGCTATTTTTCCGGTATTGGTGACCGCCAGCGTGGCGGTCAGTGTGTCGTCATCCCCGTGTAAGTCCGTTTTATCAAGGCGCAGCGGGCCATAGTCGAAAGTGGTATAGCTAAGACCAAAGCCAAAAGGCCAGAGCGGTTCGTTCGGGATGTCGAGATAGCGTGATTTGAATTTATCCAGCATGTCGCCGCCAAAAGGGCGGCCGGTATTTTTATGGGCGTAATAGATCGGAACCTGACCAACATGACGGGGGAACGTGATCGCCAGTCTGCCAGAAGAATTGTACCGCCCGAACAGAACATCGGCAGCGCCATGACCAGCTTCCGTCCCGCCGAACCACATCAGTAAAATAGCATCCGCGTGTGCCTGCTCCCATGTCAGCGTTAGTGGCCGTCCGGTAATGACAACAAGCACCAAGGGCTTGCCTGTTTTCGCCAAGGCTTCCAACAGCGGGCGTTGATCTTGCGGTATGCCAATATCGGCACGGCAGGAGGCCTCGCCGGACATTTCTTGCGCTTCCCCCACCACGGCGACAATCACATCCGCCTTGGCAGCGCAAGCAAGCGCCTCGGCAATCATCTCTTCTTGCGGGCGGAGATCTATATCGACTTTATCACCTGCGAAGTTCAACCGCTGTGCAAGAACGGGATCATTCGTGATATTGGCACCACGTGCGTGAAGGATTTTAGCGTCTTTTCCGGCCAGCGCATGAATACCATCCAGCACAGAGGAGCAAAGCTGCCAGTCACCAGCGATACTCCATGTGCCTTGCATGTTTTTCCGGTCTGCGGCGAGAGGGCCCACGACAGCAATCGTACCCACTGTTTTTAAGGGCAAAACATCATTGTTGTTTTGTAGTAGAACACAAGACTGTGCAGCTGTCTCGCGCGCAAAGGCACGACTTTCGGCAGTGAGGATATTCTCTGTGCGCTTTTCGTCGATATAGCGGAAGGGATCGTCAAACAAGCCAAGCTTATGTTTTGCTTCCAGAACGCGGCGGCAGGCTTGGTTAATTTCTTCCATCGTGATGCGTCCGTCTTCCAGTGATTTTTGCAGCGTCGTCAAATATCCTTCACCGACCATATCCATATCTGTACCCGCGCGCAGTGCTAGTGCCGAGACGGTAGCTAAATCGCCAAGCCCGTGCGCCGTCATTTCGTTGATGCCGGTATAATCCGAGACGGTTAAACCATCAAAACCCCAGTCGCGGCGCAATACATCTGTCATCAACCATTTATTGCCGGTTGCGGGAATGCCGTCCACTTCGTTGAAGGCGCACATCACGCTGCCAACGCCAGCATCTACAGCGGCCTTATAGGGCGGGAAATAGGTTTCGTGCATTCTGATCCGGCTCATATCGACCGTATTGTAATCGCGCCCGCTCTCCGCCGCACCGTACAGGGCGAAATGCTTCACGCAGGCCATGACGGTATCAGGCAAGGAGAGATCGTTCCCTTGATACCCGTGCACCATGGCACGGGCGATGGCGGCACCAAGGAAGGGGTCTTCGCCGCTGCCTTCGGCAATTCGCCCCCAGCGTGGATCGCGTGCGATATCGACCATCGGGGAAAAAACCCAGTTGAGTCCATCGGCGGCGGCTTCTATGGCGGCAATGCGCGCGGTTTTCTGGATAAGGGCCATGTCCCATGTGCAGGCCAGCGCAAGAGGTAGCGGAAAAATGGTTTTATGGCCGTGAATAACATCAAGCCCGAATAGCAGCGGAATACGCAGGCGCGTTTGTTCCGTGGCCATTTGTTGCAGTGGGCGCAAGGCCGCCGCACCGTAAATGCCAAACATGCCGCCCACAAGTCCTGCGCAGATTTTTTGTTCCACACCTTCTGTCACCACAGGGCCGGTATTGGTAAAACCGCCGGGCGTGACCAAATTCAGCTGACCAATTTTTTCAGCCAAGGTCATGCGTACAATCAGGGTATCGATAAACGTTTGCATCCCGGTATCCTTATTATTACTGTGTCTAAAAACGGCTCAACAATGCTGTGTTATCAGATTGCTTGCTGTCTTGCTTTTCATGGAGCTGCTATCGCTTTATTGACAGTTAACAGTCGCCATTCTTTGGTCTGTTAATTTTATCTTGTCGGAGCAAATCAGGATCCACTCAAGGTGTGC
>JBGTNC010000037.1:0-2182 GCA_041743265.1 Alphaproteobacteria bacterium
ATCGCAATGTTGCGGTATTGTTCGCTGATTTGTGCGCCCGCACTGTTCGTGCCGTGCATGGGTTTAAAGCCGCAAGCTCCCAGAGATAAAAGGCACCCCAGCGCAAGGGCGGCAAAAACCGGTTTTTGTTTAAACCACAACATTGATAATCCTGTTCGGTACAACAATGACCTTTTTGGGCGCTTTACCTTCCAGCACGCGCTGAATGGCAGGGTCGTCCAAGGCAATTTTCTCGGCGTCTTTTTTGTCAATATCGCGCGGCAGCTCAATGGTGGCGCGTAATTTACCATTCACTTGAATACCGATGGTGATCGTGTCGTTGGACAGCAGGCTTTCGTCTGCTTTAGGCCAAGGTGCATCCACCACCAGTGTTTTGTGGCCCATTTGGTGCCACAGTTCTTCAGCCAGATGCGGCATCATGGGCGACATCAGCTTGATCAGGGTTTCAATGCCCTCTTTCAAAACAGTGCCGTCACCTTTGGCATTGGCATGGCTTTCCAGCGCGTTGGACAGTTCACGCAAGCGGGCGACAGCTTTGTTGAAGTGGAATTTATCCAGATCTTGCGTCAGGTCGTGAATGGTTGCGTGGATTTTACGGCGCGTTTCTTCGCCTTGGCCGGCCGTGCCATCAAAAGATGTCAGTGTGACCAAACGCCACAGGCGGTTCACGTATTTCCAAGCGCCTTCAATGCCACTTTCAGTCCATTCCAGATCACGCTCTGGCGGGCTGTCAGACAGAATAAAAAGCCGCGCGGCATCTGCGCCATAAGTCTCCAGAATTTCCACGGGATCCACCGTGTTTTTCTTGGACTTGGACATTTTCTCAATCCGGCCCACGGTGACTTTTTCACCAGTGGCGGCATGTACAAAATGGTCACCGTCTTTTTTCAAGTCGGCGGGATAGAGCCATTTACCAGCGCTATCCTTGTATGTCTCATGCGTGACCATGCCTTGCGTGAACAGAGCTTTAAAGGGCTCGTCAAAATCCAGATAGCCGCATTTTTTAAGCGCGCGGGTAAAGAAACGGGCATAAAGCAAATGCATGACGGCATGTTCCACGCCGCCAATATATTGGTCAACGGGCGCCCAGTACTGCACTTTGTCTTTATCAAAGGCAATGTCGGCGTTCTGTGGGTCGCAATAGCGGAATTGATACCATGAGCTTTCAAAGAACGTATCAAACGTATCTGTCTCACGCTCGGCATCGGCCTGACAGGTCGGGCATTTGGTCTTTTTCCATGTCGGGTGGTTGGCAATCGGGTTGCCAGGGGTGGAAAAGGAAATGTCTTCGGGCAGCGTGACGGGCAGGTCTTTTTCCGGCACAGGTACAATGCTGCAAGACGGGCAGTGGATGATTGGAATCGGGCAACCCCAATAGCGTTGACGGCTCACGCCCCAGTCGCGTAGGCGGTATTGCGTGGTGCCCTTGCCTTTATTGGCGGCTTCCATGCGCTGGATGACTTCGCGCTTGGCGTCATCGACGCTCATCCCGTCCAGAAATTCCGAATTCGTCAGCACACCGGGGCCGCTATAGGCTTCGTTTTCAATGAGAATAATCTCGTTTTCCGGCTGCACCACAGGGATAACATCCAGATTATATTTACGCGCAAAGTCCAAATCGCGCTGGTCATGCGCGGGGCAGCCGAAAATAGCGCCTGTGCCGTATTCCATCAAAACGAAATTGGCAATATAGACGGGCAGCGTTTTGCCTTTGACGAAAGGATGCGCAACGGTCAGCCCCGTATCAAAGCCAATTTTCTCGGCGGCTTCTAAAACGGCTTCGGATGTACCTTGGCGGCGGCATTCGGCAATAAATTCGGCAGCCTTTGTGTTTGTCGCAGCAAGGGCGGCGGCAATGGGGTGATCTGGCGACAGGGCCACGAATGACGCGCCAAAAAGCGTATCAGGCCTTGTTGTAAAAACCTCGATCTCTTGGTCTTGGCCTGTAATGTCAAAGCGGAAGTTCAAACCTTGCGATTTGCCAATCCAGTTTTCCTGCATCAGGCGGACTTTATCTGGCCAGCCGGGCAGGGTGTCGAGCGCTGCCAGCAAGTCATCAGCGAAATCGGTGATTTTCAAAAACCATTGCTTCAGCTTGCGGCGCTCCACAGGTGCGCCGGAGCGCCAGCCGCAGCCGTCGACAACCTGTTCGTTCGCCAGCACGGTATTTTCAACCGGATCC
>JBGTNC010000038.1:0-5780 GCA_041743265.1 Alphaproteobacteria bacterium
AAACCAGTCGAATGAATATTCAGGTGGTGAAAAACCCTTCATTTTGTTGTACTTTTTGACAAGTCCTTGCGTTCACAGCCTTTATCAAAGGCTTCAGCACAGAAAGCACGCCATGTCACAGACGGTTTTATCGAGTCAGGAAATGTTGGCCAAATTGGTCGGATTCGACACCACCAGCGTGAAATCTAATCTAGAGCTGATTAGTTGGGTGCAGGATTATCTGGAAGGCTATGGTGTCACCTCCACTCTCATTCATGACGAAACAGAAACCAAAGCCAATTTGCACGCAACGATCGGTCCGATGGATCAGTCAGGCATTGTGCTGTCCGGCCATACAGATGTTGTGCCGGTCGAAGGGCAGGCGTGGGATAGTGATCCTTTCGTTTTGCGTGAACACGATGGCCTGCTCTATGCGCGCGGTACGTGCGACATGAAAGGCTTTATCGCGGTGGCTTTGGCGAAAGTGCCGCAGATGGTGAAGGCAGGGCTTGCCGCCCCCATTCATTTTGCGCTGTCCTATGACGAAGAACTGGGATGCCTTGGCGCACATAGTCTGGCAGACAAGCTGGTGCATTTGCCCGTGGTGCCAAAATTATGCGTGGTGGGGGAACCGACCTCCATGAAGCCGATCACCGGTCACAAAGGCATTTGTGATTTTGATTGCAGCGTACATGGTAAGGAATCGCATTCATCATTGGCCCCTTATGCTGTGAATGCGGTGGAAGCAGGGGCCGAGCTTGTGGCCTATATTAAATCGGTCGCACGCCGTATGGCGCATGAAGGGCCGTTCAACAAGGCATTTGATCCGCCATTTACCACGGTGCATACCGGCGTGATGCACGGCGGCACGGCTTTGAACATTGTACCCAACCGCTGTGATTTTTCATTCGAGATTCGCAATATCCCAGAAGTTGATCCAGAAGCCTTGGCCGAAGAAATTCGCCAGCACGCTTTCAAAAACATCGAGCCGTGGATGAAAGACATTGACCCCAAAACCGGCTTTGAATTTAAATCCGCCGCCAAGGTGCAGGCATTTGATATTGCCAATGACCATCCGATGGTCGATCTGGTGCTGTCATGGTCGGGCGCGAATGATGCGGCCAAGGTGAGCTTTGCAACCGAGGCCGGTATTTTCCATCAACGCGGTATTCCGACCGTGGTCTGTGGCCCGGGCTCCATCGCACAGGCTCATAAGCCCAACGAATTTATCGCGCAGGAGCAGTTGTTGAAATGCGAACATTTCCTCGACCGCCTGCTGGATACGCTGAAACCTGCAGCTTGAAATGCCTGCAACGTTATCGAAAGGGCACAGAGGCTGCGCGAAATAAGGCCATGAAACGCTTTGGTTTCAAATCCTTGCATTCTTGGCCAAGACATGACAACATCGTGCCTGATTTTGAAAGGCATTTTTCTGTAAAGACAGAGGGTCCCCATGTTTGATGATTATAGCTGGCAAAAAGTCGAAGGCGCACAGCTCGAGCCGTTTTTGAAGCTCGTCAACCCGATTCAGGGCGCGCATACTGCCGCCGCTGCCACAGCAGATGTGGGTTGGTGCCAATTGCCGTTTTATACAACAATTGGTCTCGTGCGCGTGAACGACAGCGCTTGGGCCGAAGGCACAGGTCCGTTCTGGTTTCTGGCCAAACAAGGCCGCATGTTCTTGCTGGATGGTTCTTCCGCGCCGATTCACGATGCGAACGAAGCTGATCCGATTAAAGTGACAGAGCAAAACGTTATCGAATACTTGCGTTTCTTCTGCTACTTCGTGCATGGCGATGAAGGCCCGTTCCTGATTGTCGAAGACATTGACCACCCTGCAATCGACCAGACAAAACTGGAAGAAGGCATGCGCAAAGTCATCCAAGACGCTGTTCGACCTGCCGCCTTTGAAGGCGCGACTGGTGAAGGTGCTCTGGAAGCAAGCGCGATGGTTCTGTACGGCAATGCATTGTTTGCGGCACGTTTTTCCATGACGGAAAACGGCATGATCGAAATGATCGATGATGAGCCGATTGCAGCAGACCTGCCTGTCAAGAAAATCAAACCGAACTATTAATTGCAAGTTGTCCGGCAAAAACCTGGCATCGGTACGCGCATTTTTAATGCGCTGCTGTTTCTTGTCTGCGGTTTAACGCTGGTTTTCGCTCTTTTATATTTATTCTTCTATGTCACGATGGCGAAGGTTGAAAACCTGCCGGCCTTGCAAGACGGCGATGTGGTTTTTAATATCAGCCCGTCATCCCAGTCCTTGCCGATCATGTTGGCATCGCGCAGTTTGCTGACGCATATGGGCATTGTGCGGCTGGATAAAAATGGCAAACCGGAAGTGATCGAAGCCTCCGCAACCGTGCGTACCACCCCTTTGCAAGACTGGATTGACCACGGCATTGCAGGCCGCCTTGTCATCAAACGTCTCAAAGAAATAACGCCGGAACAGCTGGCGGGTGTTTTCGCTTTCACCGCCAAACAAACGGGCAAGCCGTATGATATTTTCTTTACCGAAGAAGATGATCGTTTTTATTGCAGCGAGCTGGTGCATGATGCCTTCCGCGCAGGCGCAGAAATCACACTGGGCACGCCGCAAAAAATTGGCGAACTCGCGCTGGATTCCGGCCCCGTGCTGGCCTTGATGCAAGAACGCTGGCAGGCCTATCCGCTATGCCGTGATGGCCAAGCCAAAAACTTCGCCGCCTGTATGGAGATTGTGAAGCAACAAACACTGGTCACCCCCGCAAGTATTGCGGCGGATGCACAGCTGGTGCCTGTTTATTCAAACTTTTAAACGGATGGTTGTTGGGCCGCGCGGGTTTGTTTTGCGCGCGGGAATCTGGTTTCCACGACTTTTAACAACAAACTGTCTTGCGCGTTCATGTCCGTGCCTTGCTGTGCGGGGCCGTCTTTGTGCCACCAACATTCTACATAGTCTTCAATAATAGAGGCTTGTTGCTCCACGCCAAAATCACGAAACTGTGATGCGGGTTTGAGCGTGTAATCATACTTGCGGCAGATATGCAGCTTGTTCAGCTGCCAAGCAGAGTTTTGGTTTTGCCAGACATGCGTGGCTTCGTGGATAAACAAGCCCGTTTTTTCTTTCGCGTCCTTGCTGAAATCAGCCGATGTCACCGTGGGGCCGAAAAAGTCGATATGGCTATGCGGCGGTAAAACCGTGCCGCGTTTGCTGGGCAGCACATGTGTGATGTGGTTTTCGTTTTTAAAATGTTTGCGGATTTTGGATGTATTGATTTCATCCCCGAAAACGCCCTGCACCAGTTCGGTTTCACCTTTGGTCAGTTTTTCGCCGGTGCCCGAATAACTGGCAAGGAGGGCGGTATAGGCAACGCTGGCTGTGAACAACAAACCCAAAGCCACACGGCGAATACGGCGCAGCAGAATCTTTCTGCCGCTGCGGCGGCTTTTGCCATCGCCTGCGTTTTCGCGCTTCTTGTGAT
The DNA here is from genome assembly GCA_041743265.1 of Alphaproteobacteria bacterium. Taxonomy (GTDB): domain Bacteria; phylum Pseudomonadota; class Alphaproteobacteria; order Micavibrionales; family UBA2020; genus UBA2020. The sequence continues at coordinate 3,450 of JBGTNC010000038.1, forward strand.
TCTTCGGTGCTGTCATCCGTGTTTCGATCCGGTCTTTCCGTGGTATTGTTATTTTATTGCGGATTCGGAGTATAAAATAAAACTATATTTTATGTCAAAGCCGTTTTCCTCAAAACCGACAGACTTGATTTTCAAAAGAGGCAGGCTTAAGTCTGGTACATGACAAAAAACACAAAAAAATCAAAAGCAAAACTCACCCCTAAGTCTTCAGGCAAAGCTGTCAAAAAACCCGGCAAAACAATGCAGACAGATGTGCTGATTGTCGGCGGTGGCTTGGCAGGGCTGACCTTGGCAGGTGTGCTGGGCACGGCGGGTGTGCGTACGATTGTGGTGGATCGTGATCCACCAGCGACGCAACTCTCCACGGTGTATGATGGCCGCACGACGGCTATTTCCTTTGCCTCGCATCAGGTTCTGCAAGCCGCTGGCATGTGGCAAAATATTTTGAAAGACTGCGCGCCCATCTTGGACATTCGCGTGGCCGATGGCGATGCACCGGGTTTTTTGCATTTCTGCGCAGATGCTGATGGCAATGGCGCGCCTTTCGGCTGGATCATTGAAAACCGCCTGCTGCGCAAGGCATTGTTTGAAAACGTGCAGCGGTTTGACACCGTCACGCATTTAGCTCCCGCCGCCGCCGTTTCTTTTTTCGAAAATGACAAAAACGCCGGTGTAGTACTGGATAACGGCATTCGTATCGAAGCGGCTTTGCGTATTGGCGCCGATGGCAGACAGTCCGCCACGCGCGACCATTTAGGGATTGATGTAAAGGCATGGTCTTACGATCAAACCGCTATTGTGTGTAACGTGGTGCATGCGCTGGATCATGAATCCGTGGCGGTGGAACATTTCCTGCCCGCAGGCCCGTTTGCGATTTTGCCGATGACAGATGATGACGCGGGGCAACACAGATCATCCGTTGTCTGGACGGTGGATACGGAAGATGCCGCAGATTTGCTGGCGCAAACGCCCACCGATTTTGACGCAGGGCTGCAAGATCTTTTTGGCCCGCATTTGGGGGCGGTGCGTCATGTATCCAAACCGATGGGCTATCCACTGCAATTGCTGCATGCGGATCGCTATACGGGACCGCGCACAGTATTGATGGCGGAAGCAGGGCATGTCGTCCACCCGATTGCAGGGCAGGGGTTGAACGTCAGCATGCGCGATGTGGCGGTGATTGCCGAACTGGTGGTTGACCGACTCCGGCTGGGACTCGATTGCGGGGCAGATTCTGTGCTGGCGCGTTATGAACAGCTGCGCCGAACGGATGTTTTGCTCATGGCGGCTTTTACAGATGGCCTGAACCGGCTGTTTTCCACCGACAGCGCGCCTGTGGCTGCCGTGCGGGATTTTGGCTTGGGGATTGTTGAAAAAAACGCCTTTTTAAAGGGTTTTTTCGCACGTCAGGCCATGGGACTTGGCGGCGAGAGCCCGCGGATTATCCGTGATGGGCGGGTCTAAAACGGCGTTAATCTTTTATTCATTTGATTTCAAAGGTTTTTTCCTTGACGAGGCCTTGTGAACTTGGCTAGGCTAAAGAAGTAACCTCTTGAAAGATACATGAAAAACCTTGGTAAGGGATTTTTGAAACCGCCATGACAAAGTCAGAATTGATCCTCAAACTTGCTGAGTTGAACCCGCATCTTTATCAAAGCCATGCGGAGCAAATCGTTGACACTATTTTTGAAGAGATTACCAAAGCGCTCGCTTCTGGCGCCCGTGTTGAATTGCGCGGCTTCGGTGCTTTCTCTGTCAAACAACGCAAAGCCCGCGTCGGTCGCAACCCGCGCACCGGTGAAACCGTGCATGTGGATGACAAACGCGTCCCGTTCTTTAAAATCGGCAAAAAAATGCATGAACGCCTGAACGGCCTTCAGTCTGCCGATACATCAGGCGATGACGATTTTAACTAATTGATCCGAAACGGCGCATTTTTGCGGCCGCCTTCTGTTTTTGCAAGCGGTCCCACGCGCCAGAAGGCATAACAATGCAATATCTCACACTTCTCATCACAGTGCCCTTGGCACTTTTCTCTGTTCTGTTCGTGCTTGCGAACGGGAATGCGGTCACGTTCTACCTGTGGCCGGAAGATGATCTTTTATCCATGACCCTGCCGGGCTGGCAGTTTGGTTTGGGAATGCTGTTCGGCGGGTTTTTTCTGGGGGCGTTGTTTGTGTCTTTGCTGGCGCAAAAAACACGCTTTCGTTATTGGCAGGAAAGCCGCAAGGCGACCCGTCTGGAAAAAGAGCTGGAAGCACTGCATGCTGCCGCCGAAGCTGAAAAAGATCAACAAGCACAAGCACGGCATACAGAACAAGCAGCACATCC
>JBGTNC010000039.1:0-24044 GCA_041743265.1 Alphaproteobacteria bacterium
CCGATCTCATTATTGATCCGGCCCGCACTGTGGTGGATGAAACCAATCTGGATGCAGGCATTGTATCTACGACAGGTGTTATCTCCGCTGACTTCTTTGGCGATGGCCCGGGCACATTCACGGCCTCTGGTTTGTCCAGCTTTACCGTCTCCGGCTCTGTGGCTGGCGGTACGCTGACATCTGGTGGTGTGGCGATTGTGGTGGCGCTTGTCGGCAATACCTATGTGGGTTCTGCTAACGGTGCGACCGTATTCACACTGGCTGTACAGCCGGATGGTGCTTATGACTTCAAACTCATCGGCACGCTGGATCACGCAAACAAAACCAACCCGAACGATGCGATCGACCTGAAATTCGGCATCACCGCGACAGATAACGATGGTGATACGGATACAACGACGCTGACCGTACGTGTACTGGATGACGGTGTCACCGCACATGACGATTACAACGGCTATAACGTCGCAGACGGCGGTGATTTCGGTAACGTGATCACAGGCCTGAACGGTGGCCCAGGTGCTGCAGATAACCTGAGCCAAGACGATGTCAACCACGTGACGAAGGTTGCTTTTGGTGGCACGAGCGTGAATGTTCCGACAAGCGGTACAACCACAATCGACGGTGATTACGGTACGCTGGAAATCGCGGCGGATGGTTCTTACACCTATACCCTTTTCCCGGGTGTGGGCACGTCTTCCTCGGTCGATCTGGGTACATTGTCAGATCCTGCCAAAGGCGTTGATGTGAGCGTGAAAGCAACACAAACAGCAAGCGGCGTAGAATTTACAGTGACGCTGATCAACGGTATTGCGGATCTGAATGGCTTCTTCCTCGACATCAATGGCGACGGCGGCACCATTCAATATGCAGGCACACCTGCCAATAACCTGAACCCTAGCGCAGGCTTTGATTATGCGCAGGTTCTGGGCAGCATTGGCGGCAGTGATGCAGATGTCACAACAGCGACATTCAGCATCAACGGCCTGACATTGTCACAGCTGAATAACGCAATTATCGGCGTGCGCGCAACGAGCGTGGGTACAACAGGTGACGACAGCGTTAAGCTGAAAGATGTTGTCACCATCACAAGTACAACACCGGATTGCCCGTCGGATGAGTTTGTCTATACCTTGACAGACGGCGATGGCGACAGCGATACGGCTATCTTGCATCTGGATGGTTTGAAGCCGACAGTTGAAATGCCGAAAATCTGTGCTTGCACCTGTGACGTTTACGTCAAGGAAGATGGCGCAACGATCTTGAACGTCGGCGCGTCCCTGACAGATACGCATGGCTCCGAAGTCCTGACGGTTTCCGTCTCCGGCTTTACGGCTGGCTGGATTGTCGATACGACACAATCCGGTGGTGTGTTCGATGCCATTAGCGGTATCTGGACAATCACATTGCCTGCCGGTGTGACCAGCTTCGACAGCGGTCTGCTGGTACGTCCGCCTGCTGATACAGATGTGGATCTGACGGGTCTTTCCGTGACAGCCACAGCGACAGAACCTTCGACAGGTGCTTCGCTCTCTGCTTCGGCAACGGTTAACGTATTCGTGGATGCGGTTGTAGATGTTCCGACATTGACCATTCAAGCCATGAGCCCGCAATACTGGCACAAAGACTATACACACAACATCCCGCTGAAAATCTCCTCCTCGGTCACCGATACAGATGGTTCTGAAGAAGTGACAAAAGTGGTGATCAAGCTGAACAACCTCTTTAGCAACCCAGCTGGCGGATACTTTACGCTGGATGATATGGGTGTCAGCCTGAACAAAGGTGTTGAAGTGGCACCAGGCGTGTGGGAAATCACCGTGAACAGCGGTAATACATCCGCAGCGCTGGATGGTCTGGCTTTGCTGGTACCGAAGGGTGGCTCAGCATTCTCGCCAATCCACCAGTCCAAAGTGGGCGGCCATACGGTCAACATCGGTGTTGAAGTTTATGTCGAAGACAAAAACCTCAGCGGCACCGAGTGGGATGTGAGCGATAACAAAACAACCGTTATCGGCAACCTTGCGTTGACTTTCTACGTCACACCGTTGGTCTTGGATCTGAACGGCGATGGCTTCAACTTCTTGTCGCAAAACGAAGGTGTCATGTTCGATATGACGAACGACGGCATCCTCGACAAAACATCATGGATTGATGCAAACGATGGTTTCTTGGTCGTCGATAAAAACGGCGATGGTATCATCAACAACCAGTCAGAGATGTTTGGTAACACAGCTGAACACGCAGATGGTTTTGCCAACTTGGCCCAGTACGATACAAACGGCGATGGTAAGATCGATGCCAATGACGCAGGTTTCAACGACCTGAAAATCTGGCAAGACATCAACCAAGACGGTATCAGCCAGGCAGATGAAATCTACAGCCTTGATGATGCTGGTATCGCGTCCATCTCCTTGCAAACCCAGCCGGGTGGCGCGGGGTCGGAAGATACAGCAGTCGCACTGACCGGTTCGTTTACGTATAGCGACGGTAGCACTGGCGAGATGGTAGATGCACTGTTTAACGTCACAGACGGTACCGAGCTTAATCAGGGCGCAACCCTGACAGGTACGGATGGTAACGATGTGATTTATGGTACAGACAAGGATGATCTGATCTCCGGTGGTCTGGGTAACGATACGCTGTTCGGCGGCACAGGGGCGGATAGCTTCGTGTTCCTCGATGCAGGCCATGGTATCGATACCATCAAGGACTTCAGCATTGCCGAAGGCGATGTTCTGGATATTAGCAACGTCTTGGCTGGCTTTGACCCGCTGACACAGGCATTGACAGATTATGTTAATGTAACGTCAGATGGCGCGGATACAATCGTCCAATTGGACATCTCCGGCACGGGCGCGCATTTCCAGACAATCGCTATTCTGGAAGGTGTCAGCATTGACCTTGATACATTGACAACAAACGGTAATTTGATTGCTTAGGTAATTGTTATCGTGTAAACATGAGGCTGCGGTTTTCGCCGCAGCCTCATTTTCTATGAAAATCTGATAAGCACGGAATACAAAGGGTCTGATAATGAAGAATAAGCTCATCCAGTTTTGCGCAGTTTCGCTTTTTAGCGTTTCTCTTTCCGCGGTCGCGTTTGCCGCAGGTGAAGACAACAACTTGTCTTTGCAAGATGCTGTGACGAAGGGCATTCACACAAACCCTTTCTACGGTCTTGTGGCCAATGACAGTCTTGCGACACGCGAAGAACTTTCGCAGGCGCGCGCACTGTACAAGCCGTCAATTGACTTGCTCGGTGAAACGGGTTGGGAACATACAGACTCTCCGACGATTGATAACGAAAGCCTGTGGCGCAACCGCGCGTCTTTGACATTGACGCAATTGATCTATGATGGTCGCGGCACAATCAGCGAAATCAACCGCCAAAAAGCACGCGTTGAATCAACAGCTAACCGCGTTGGCGAAGTTGCCGAATTTATCGGTCTTGATATCGTCGAGGCATATTTGGAAGTTCTGCGTCAGCGCGATTTGTTAGCCATTTCCCGCGCCAACGTTGAAGACCACATTAAAATTCTCGAAACCATTCGCACAGGTGCCGCCGCTGGTACCGTGACAGAAGGTGACGTTTCACAAGCTCTGGCGCGTCAAGCGCAAGCGCGTGCGACTGTTTCCTCGACAGAACAAGCGCTGCGTGTTGCAGAAGCGCTGTTCATTCAAAAAGTAGGTGATACACCGGGTAGCATGGCGTTCCCTGATATCCCGCGCGAAAAATTGCCGTCAAGTGTTGATGACGCTGTGCGTCAGGCTGTGACCGCAAGCCCGACACTGGCTGTATTTGAATCCGATATTAAAGTTGCACAAGCTGAATTCGAAGGCTCCGGCTCTACGCTCTATCCAACAGTGGAGCTGCAAGCCAATGCCGTGACAGGTAATGACCTGAACGGTATCGAAGGTAGCGACAATCGTCAGTCTCTTCTGGCTGTGATGCGCTGGAACCTGTATCGCGGTGGCGCGGACCAGGCACGTCAACGCGAATTCATGTACCGTCATGCTGTATCCAAAGAACGCCGCGCTGATGCATCGCGTCAGGTCGAAAAAGACATGCGTGACACATGGGCTGGCATGCTGGCAGCCGCAGAACGCGCACAACAGTTTCTGGAGCAAGCAAACGCCAACGAAAAAGTTGTGAATGTATATCTTGATCAGTTCAGCCTGGATCGCCGCACTCTTTTGGATGTGCTCGATTCCCAGAACGAATTGTTCGTTTCCCGCTCCAGCCATGTGAATGCCCTGTATACAGAAATGTTTGCTGTCTTCCGCGTTCTTGCGCTGAAGGGTGAATTGCTGAAAACACTGGGCGTTGCCAAGCCTCGTGAATCCAAGGTGGACATGAAGTAACCGGATGCCGGCCTGCAAAGGCCGGATATAAGGAAGCGAGATTTTGGTCTCCGATAACCAAAATATCAATCTGCATGTGAAAACTGCGCCTGCCGCTGACGGCAAGCCGGATGACGCCGGAACACCTAACCCTAAAACGGATACACCCGTCACGCCCGCTGCCGAGGAGGACACATCTATGTCCGCCGCTTGGCCGCTGGAGGCGGAACGCGTATCGCTTGATGATCCACTCATGGAATGTCTGGCCATTTTGGCTGGCACCTTTGGTCGTCGTACAACGGCGGTTGCTTTGTCTGCCGGTCTTCCTTTGCATGGCCAGCAGATGGCGTCTCCGGCGGCGTTTGTACGCGCGGCAGACCGTATCAATATGACGGCCCGCATGGTGCGCCGCCCGCTCAAAGAAATCGTCAATAGCCCGAATTTGCCGTGCATCGTTGTCCTGAAAAACGATCAGGCGTGCATTTTGCACGGTCGTGGCAAAAAAGGCATTGCGCTGACCTTCCCCGAAACGCCCGATGTGGTGACAGAAATCAGCCCGGCTGATTTGCAAATGCGTTACCGCGGCTATGCTTTTTTTGTGCGCCCGCGTGCCAATCTGGACAGCCGTGCAGGACCTGCTGAAATTGAAACAGGCCGTGACTGGTTCTGGGGTGCTATTTGGCGACATAAGAAAATCTATTACGAAGTCATGATGGCAGCGGTTGTGGTCAACCTGTTGGCGATTGCCAGCCCGCTGTTTACGATGAACGTTTATGATCGCGTTATTCCAAACAGTGCCTATGCCACGCTATGGGTTTTGGCCTTTGGTGTTTTCGTGGCTTACTTCTTTGACTTCTTGCTGAAAAACTTGCGCTCGCACTTTGTGGATACAGCCGGTCGTAAGGCAGATAACCTGATTGCGGCCAGAATTTTTGAACAAATGCTGGCCATGAAAATGGCAGCCCGTCCCCCCAGTGTTGGTGTGCATGCGGCAAACTTGAAAGAGTTTGAAACACTGCGCGATTTTTTTACATCTGCGACCATCATCGCGCTGATCGATTTCCCCTTCATTATCTTGTTCATCTTGCTGATCTGGATTATTGCGGGGCCTGTTGCGCTGGTGCCGGCTGTGGCAGTGCCGATTGTGATCGGTGTGGGTATCATGCTGCAAAAACCGCTGGATAAAGTGATCAAGGAATCCATGCGCGAAGGTGCGTTCAAGTCCGCACTAATTTTCGAAACACTCAGCGGGCTTGAAACGATTAAGGCGCAAGCAGCCGAAGGCCACATGCAGCGCCGCTGGGAAGAATTGAACGAAATTACCTCCCGCACCCATGTGAAGGCGCGCACGATTTCATCCTTCGGTTTGAACGTGGCTGGTTTTGCGGCGGGTATTACGACCGTGGGTATGGTTATTTACGGCACGTACTTGATTGCCTCCGGTGATATTACGATGGGTGCGCTGATTGCGGCGGTGATCCTTTCTGGCCGTGCGATGGCACCTTTGGCCTCTGTAGCCGCGATCCTGACCAAATTCAGTCAGTCCAAAGAATCTCTGCTGCGTCTGAACGAGCTGATGTCGGCGCCGGTAGAGCGTCCGGCAGGGCAGGCGTTCATTTCTATGCCTGTTATGAAGGGCAAAATTGATTTCAAGGAAGTCGTGTTCCGCTATCCGCAGCAAAAAAATGCCGCGCTGAACAATATCAATTTTAACGTCGAGCCGGGCGAGCATATCGGCATTATCGGTGCTGTCGGCTCGGGCAAAACAACGGTTGAGCGTCTGATTTTGAACCTGTACCAACCCGAAAGCGGCTCGGTACAGATTGATGGTGTGGACGTACGCCAGTTGGATCCCGCAGATCTGCGCCGCAATATTGGCGTGGTACAACAAACGCCCTATCTGTTTTTCGGAACGGTGCGTGAAAATATTACACTGGGGCATGAATCCGTGCCCGATAGCGCGGTGATCCGCGCCGCTGAAATGGCGGGGGTTATGAACTTCCTGCGTGATTCAGAGGCGGGCCTTGATACACAGGTTGGCGAGCGCGGCGAGAACCTCTCGGGCGGCCAGCGTCAGGCGATTGCGATTGCCCGCGCGCTTTTATATGATCCGCCGATTTTGATGCTGGATGAACCGACAGCCTCGATCGATCCGGGATCGGAGCGTCGTTTGTATATTCACTTGAAAGAGCTGATCAAAGGCAAAACGATTTTGCTGGTCACGCATAAAAGCGCTGTCCTCGGTTTGGTTGATAAGTTGATCTTGATGGACCGTGGCCGCATTGTGGCTGCAGGCCCGCGTGATGATGTTATCGGCAAGCTGCAATCCGGTGCTTTTACCGCGCAAGCCAAAGCGGAGGCCGAGGCTGAAAAATCATGACAAATGAAGACAATAAAAATGCCGAATACAATCACTTCGATTTGCGCAAGTTTGACCTAACGCGCAAATACGATGATGATTTTTCGCCCGCAGATGGCATCCAGTGGTACAGCCATTTGTTGCTGTATACCATTGCGGCACTTTTGGTTATTTTTCTGCTCTGGGCGAATTTTGCCCAGTTGGAAGAAGTCGCGCGCGGCGACGGGCAGGTTGTGCCGTCTTCCGAAGTGCAAGTGATACAAAGCCTTGAAGGCGGCATCATCGATGCTTTCCCCGTGAAGGAAGGCGACCGCGTTGAAGTGGGGCAGGTGATTTTGCGTCTGCGCGATGTGCAGGCAAAATCCGATTTATCTGCCACCCGCCAGAAATATCTGGGCATCATGGCGACACTTGCGCGTTTGCAGGCGGAAACCGAGGGGAAAGATAGCATTACCTTCCCTGACGATGTGCTGGCAACCGTACCTGAATCAGTCGCGGCTGAAAAAGATGCATTTACAGCCAACCGCAAACAACGTGGTGACCAAGTTAGCGTGCTGGAACAACAAAAATCGCAGCGCGAGCAAGAAGTGGCCGAATTACGCCGCCGTACGTCGGATATTTCCAGCGTGTTGGGCCTTGCACAAGAAGAGCGCAACATGGTGGCCCCCATGGTGGAACGCGGTGCGGCCAATAAAATGGAACTGCTGCAGCTGGATCGTCAGATTGCGCAGCAGCGCGCCGAGCTGAACGGCTTGCGGCTGGCCTTGCCCAGATCAGAAGCGGCTGTCAAAGAGGCATCGGAGCGTATCAACGAAGTTGATAGCAGCATCCGTGCCGCAGCACAAAAAGAGCTTGCCGAAAAGACGATCGAGCTAAATACGATCAAGGAAACTTTGTCGGCTTATCGCGATAAATCAGACCGCACCGAAATTAAATCTCCCATGATGGGGATTGTGCAGGATATCAAAATCAATACCGTGGGCGGTGTTGCCAAAGCGGGCGAGCCGATCATGGAAATCGTACCGCTGGAAGATGTATTGGTCGTCGAGGCACGCATCAAGCCTGCTGATATTGCTTTCATCCACGAAGGACAAAAGGCGGTCGTGCGCTTGTCTGCCTATGATTTCTCCGTCTATGGCGCGATGGATGGCAAGGTCACCGAGATCAGTGCAGATAGCTTTACCAATGATAAGGGCGAGAGTTTTTACCGCGTACGCGTTAGCACAGATGCCAGCAAGCTGACAAAAAACAAAACCGAATATGATATCAAGCCGGGTATGCAGGCTACTGTTGATATTATTACGGGCGAAAAAACCGTAATGCAGTATTTGTTGAAGCCTTTCGTCAAGGCATCGAAAACCGCACTGCGCGAGCGTTAATTTAACCGACCAAAGACAGGCAGAAGAAGTCGATCCGCGAATGCTCGTGATCGTTTGTGCTTCTTGCTGCCATTCTATATGCCAATCATATCTGCAAGGCAGCCCCATGAGTGTAAAATGGGCGGATTTTTCGTCGACATAATCGAAGCCGGAGGCGCGCAGTTGTACTTTTAGAGATTCTGTCGCAATGCCTACGGGGTATTTTTCAAGGATAATCTTTGTGAAATGATCGTCCTTGGTTTGCTGCGTATACTGCGCAAACGTTGCGTGCAAGGAAAGCTGCCGGACAACATCGGGCATGATACCGTAACGGTATCCCACAAAAATGGCGCTGGCAAAGATCAGCAGGGCTTGTAAGCCAGTTAAAATCAGGCCAACAAAGCGATAGGCTTCTCTAGCCAAGTGCTTTTTCCAGCTCCGGCAGGGCGGTGAAAAGATCTTGTACCAAGCCATAGTCAGCGACTTGGAAGATCGGGGCTTCACCGTCTTTGTTGATGGCGACAATGACTTTTGAATCTTTCATACCCGCCAAATGCTGGATAGCACCGGAGATGCCGACGGCGATATAAAGCTCAGGCGCCACAACCTTACCGGTTTGGCCAACCTGATAATCGTTCGGCACAAAACCTGCGTCGACGGCAGCGCGAGAAGCACCGATACCTGCGCCTAGTTTATCGGCGACAGCTTCGATCAGTTTAAAGTTTTCGCCGTTGCCCATACCGCGACCACCGGAGACGACAACGCGCGCGGCGGTCAGTTCAGGTCTTTCGGATTTGGTCAGCTCTTGTCCGACAAAAGTGGTCAGCCCTGTATCGCCTGCACCGTCTATTTTCTCGACGCTGGCTGTGCCGCCATCGGCAGGGCAGGCATCAAACGCAGTTGTGCGGACGGTCATGACTTTGATTTTGTCGCTGGATTGCACTGTCGCAAAAGCATTGCCGGCATAAATGGGGCGGATAAATGTATCTGGTCCCTCCACGCCGCTGATATCGGAAATGGGCTGTACATCCAAGAGTGCGCCCACGCGGGGCAGCATATTTTTGCCAGTGGTTGTGGCCGGGGCCAGTACATAACCGTAATCGGGCGCCAGTTTTACCACCAGTGCGGCGGTGTTTTCGGCCAGTTGATGGGCATAGGCCACATCATCGGCAAGCAGTACTTTGACGATACCTGGAATTTTGGCAGCGGCATCGGCCACAGCGGCGCAGTTTTGGCCTGCGACCAGAATATCCGTCTCGCCCAGTTTTTGCGCGGCGGTGACGGCGGACAGCGTGGCAGGTTTCAGGCTGTTATTGTCGTGTTCTGCTACAAGAAGGACGCGCATATTAAATCACCTTTGCTTCGTTTTTCAGTTTATCGACAAGCTCTGCCACATCTTTGACTTTAATGCCGGCTTGGCGCACGGGCGGCTCTGAGACTTTCAAAACCTTGGTGCGGGCCGCTACGTCAACGCCCAGATCAGCGGGGCTGACAGTGGTCAGCGGCTTTTGTTTGGCCTTCATGATATTGGGGAGCGATGCATAGCGTGGCTCGTTCAAGCGCAAGTCTGTGGTGACAATGCAGGGCAGTTTGAGCGCGAGTGTTTCAAGACCGCCATCAATTTCGCGTGTGACTTTTACGCTGTCACCGTCTTTTTCAACCTTGGAGGCGAAAGTGCCTTGGCCCCAGCCAAGCAGGGCGGAGAGCATCTGGCCTGTCTGGTTGTTGTCGCCATCAATCGATTGTTTGCCAAGTACAACCATTTGCGGGTTTTCCTGTGCCACCAGTTTTTGCAAAATTTTGGCAATGCCCAGCGGTTCAACAACATCATCCGTTTGTACCAGGATGGCTTTGTCAGCACCCACGGCAAGGGCTGTGCGTAATGTTTCTTGTGCCTGTGCAGGGCCGATGGAAACGGCCACGATTTCTGTCGCAATGCCTTTTTCTTTCAGGCGCACGGCTTCTTCGATCGCGATTTCGCAAAACGGATTCATAGACATTTTGACGTTCGCCAGTTCCACGCCGCTATGGTCGCTTTTGACGCGGATTTTGACGTTGTAATCGACCACGCGTTTGATGGGCACAAGAATTTTCATATCGTCCTCTTTGTTCTTTTTGACCTGTGGCGAGCATAGAAAAACCCCCTCAGATGCCGGTCAGCATAGCACCTTGAGGGGGTTTATTAAAGGCGGATTTAGGTCCGAATATTCAGCTTATTCAGCTGGTTGAACCTCTGCCGGTGTTTCCGGCGCAACTTCCAGCGGCTTGGTATCTGCAGCTGTTGTCGCATCGGCGGCCACGGTCATGGAAATGACTTTATCTGGATTTGCAGGTGGCTCGCCTTTGGTGATCGCATCCACCAGGCTCATGCCGTCTGTCACTTTACCTACAACGGTGTATTGGCCGTTCAGGTGCGGTGTATCCACGAAGTTGATGAAGAACTGGCTGTCTGCGCTGTTCGGATCATTGGCGCGTGCCATGCCGAGGGTGCCGCGTTCAAAACTGGCAGAAGAAAATTCTGCATCAATGTTTTTGCCGCTGCCGCCACGGCCTGTGCCGGTCGGGTCACCTGTCTGGGCCATGAAGCCCGGGATGACACGGTGGAAAACAACGCCGTCGTAAAAGCCCTGACGTGTCAGCTCTTTAATACGGGCGACGTGTTTGGGGGCCAGATCAGGGCGTAGTTGAATGGTGACGCGACCTGTTTTCAGTTCCATGTAGATTGTGTTGTCGAGATCGGTAGCAGGCGTTTGTGCAACAGCTGCACCGGCCAGCAGGCAAAGGGCGGCAATTACGCCAAGGAGTTGTTTTTTCATGATTTTCCTCATGGTTTTAGGGTTGCGCGTCAAGCCGCCAAAGTGAAAGTGATAATTTTATCCGGCGTGGCGGGCGGTTCGCCAACGGCTATTTTGTCAACAAGTTCCATGCCGTCGGTCACTTGGCCCCAAACGGTGTATTCACCATCGAGGTGCGATGTTTCGGCAAAGGTAATAAAAAACTGGCTGTCACCGCTATTGGGGTCCATAGAACGCGCCATGCCGCAGGTGCCACGTACAAAAGGTGTATCGGTAAATTCTGCGGGCAGCTTCTTGCCGGAACCACCAAAGCCTGTGCCTTGCGGACAGCCCGTTTGGGCCATGAAGCCGGGGATCACGCGGTGGAACAGAAGGCCGTTGTAATAACCGTCTTTCAAAAGTTCCTTGATGCGGGCCACATGCTTGGGGGCCAGATCAGGGCGCAAGGCGATGGTGACTTTGCCGTCTTTAAGTTCGAGGTAGGCTGTGTTTTCTGTATCAGACACTGTGTGTATTCTCCTGTCTGTGCGGGTTTGAAGGGAAGGGTTAGAAAAATTCGGGGAAGTCGCGTTCTGCTTCCATCTTCATGCGCAAGATGGCACCCATGGACGGGTTGGAAGCGTTCAAGCGGGCGGCATGTTCCCAATACAAAAATGCATTCAGCACGTCGTAGTTTTGAAATGCCTTTGTACCGAGATCGATGTAAATGCTGAAAACCCGCGGGTTTGTATCAAGCGAGGCCAGCATGGCTGCTTCTGCAGCGACAAGCGCATCACTGTCGTCTGGTGTCGGATTTTGTTTCCGGCCCAAGACATTGAGGGTATGAAAGGCGATGAAATAATCAATCAGATAGGTTTGATCGCCGGCGCGTTCTTTCGCGGCTTCTAATACTTTTATAAAGCGTCCCAGATCATGCTCGGTCTTTGGTTGGCGGGTAATGGCCGTCAGTACGTTTTCTTCAAAGTTTTCACCAGCGGCAAGACCTGGCCTGATGAACGTCATATAGCGTTTTACATCAGCGGCAGATAGCGTCAAAGCGGGCTCTGTTGCAACGAGGTAAGCCTGCAGATTGTTGTGTTCTTTCAAGTGGTCGCGGATTTTCTGGCGCAACTCTTCTTTATCCGGCAGCGGAATTTCCAGCGAACGCTGCATGATATCGTTCATGCGCGGATCGGTGCTCAAGTTTTGTTTGTATCCAGCTGGCAGTGAAGGTTCGATAGCGGTTTGTGCTGTGCTTTCAACAAGCGTCAGCTTTGTACGTGTTGTTTTTTTGCGCAGACTGTCACGGTTGCTATATTCCAGTGTCGAAAAAATTTCAGGGTGCTTGCCAATGGCGGCTTCAATCTTCGGGTGAATGGATGTTTCATACGTTAAAAAACGTGCGTATGTCCCTTTTAGGGTTTCGGGCAGCGTGCCGTTGTCGCGCAATGTCAGGCTTGTCATGACAAAGCTGCCGTCCATAAAAAGCGTCTTGTCGCCTTTTACTTCGGTGGCAATCATATCGCCAGTTTTATCCGTGCTCTTGGCACTGAAAAGCGTTTCCAAATCGATATCGATGAGTGATACATCGCGGAAAGATTGTTTGCCTTCTTGCCCCATGGCTTTGTTACGCGCCAGCTTGAGTGAAAGGCGGTGTGTGCGTTCGCGGTCATACAAAATTGGAATCGCGTGCAAGGGGTAGACAAGGTAAGTTTTTGTTTTGTGGTCGACGACAAAAATAGCTTTATTTTTGAAGTCGTAGATTTTTTCTGTGGAACCCATCTGCAGGCTGAACTGTTGCGGGTAGAGCGTCAGGGTTTCTGTTTCGCTTTTGTTGTCGCCCGTTTCTTCTGGTGCGGCATCGGCTGCCTGCGATGATGTGGTAATTGTTTTTTGCAAAGTCAGTTTCAGGCTTTGCGCTTGCGTCGGTGCGGCCAGTAATAATAGAGCTGCGAGCAGTGCGAGCGTTTTTTTCATTTATCGTCTCCTGAAAACTGTCATGTTTTTCTTATTGTAAAGCGGTGGGCCCATGACGCAAGACCCAGAATATTGTGACAAAAGAACATGAAGAAGCTGTTAAATCAACAGGCTGGATGTAAAACAGCCCTTGCGGGGCATTTCGTGTCGGTATAGCCTGAAAACGCGCAAAAGACGCATCGCTTTACGATGTTATGGGTTTTGCGATGTTAAGGAGTTCTCTATGGCGTTTATCATAAATACGCTTATCTTGCTGCTGACGATTTACTTCTGGATTTTGCTTCTGACCGTCACCATGAGCTGGCTGGTGGCCTTTAATGTCGTCAATACGCGCAATAAGGGCGTTTTTAAGTTTTGCCAGTTGCTCAATATGGCAACAGAGCCGCTCGTCAAGCGCTTGCGCCGTGTGATCCCGCCGATGGGTGGTTTTGATTTCACGCCCATGGTTATTATTTTCGGCATATACTTTTTGCAGGAGTTTCTGGCGAAGCTCTTGACCGCCTCGTATTCCGGCGGTGGGCTTTAATTTTCAGCATAGACAAGTCAGGGGCGGGGCATGGCGATGAGTGAGCAAAAAACTTCCAAAGAAGTCGGCACCATCATTGATGGCAAAGCCGTGGCGCGGAACTTACGTGAATCCATCAAGCATCATGTGGATGTGCTGATCGAAGATCATAAAATTATGCCGGGTCTGGCTGTTGTGCTGGTGGGGGATGATCCGGCCAGCCATATTTACGTGGCCAGCAAGGAAACAGCCGCCAAGCGCGCCGGTATTCGCAGCTTCGTGCATCGTTTGCCAAAAAATACATCGCAAGACACGCTGGTTGCTTTGCTGCATAAGCTGAATAAAGACAAAAAAGTGAATGGCATTTTGGTACAATTGCCGCTGCCCAAACAGATGGATGAGGCGACGATTTTGCGCCATATCGACCCCACAAAAGATGTAGATGGTTTGCACATCGAAAACGTAGGGCGTCTGGCCGCAGGGCTTCCCGGTATGGTGCCTTGCACGCCGCTGGGCTGCCTGACGTTGATTAAAAGCGTGGAGCCGAATTTAACGGGGCTTCACGCGGTTGTTATCGGACGCTCCAACCTTGTGGGCAAGCCGATGGCGCAGCTGTTGTTGAAAGAAAACTGCACAGTGACGATTGCCCATTCGCGCACACCGCAATTAGCGCATGTCGCGCGTCAGGCAGATATTCTGGTGACGGCTGTGGGTAAACCGGGTTTGGTGAAAGCTGATTGGGTCAAGCCAGGCGCAATTGTGATTGATGTGGGGATTACAAGACAAGAAGACCGCATCGTGGGTGATGTGGACTTTTTAGATGTCTTGCCGGTTGCTGGTTTTATAACACCTGTGCCGGGCGGCGTTGGCCCCATGACGATTGCTTGTTTGCTAGGCAATACGGTTGCCGCTTGCTGCCGCCAGAACGAGCTGACGGTGCCGGAACTGCGCTAATCAAGCATGCTTTATATTAGGCCGGATCTTTTTCCGCCGCGACGGGATGCCAGCCATCCATGACGCAGCTGTGCGCTTTGCCAATGGCGTGCATTTCTTGCACGGTTTTCTCAAGTGCGGGCAGCGTGAACTTTTTAGGACCAATACTGGCTAATACGACCCATTCATCACCGCGCCGCTGTGCATCCGCGCTGAGCTGATGTTGTTCCACGAGCTGTGCTGCCAGATCTTGCGCATTGTCGGCTTTTTCGGTGTGCCAATGCAGGGCGATGGTGACAGGCGTGTTTTCGCTGGTGCCATCTGCTTGCATTTTTGCCCATGTCTGGCGGGTCGCTTCCAGCTGCTTTTCAAGGTTGATTGTCATTTTTGTGCCGTTCTTATTGTCTTTTATTGCCCTTGCGCCACGGTATATCCGCGCTGACCATCGAAGTGATACAGGTTCTCCGTTTTGATGAAATCCATGCCCGATTGCGCAATAATTTGCAGCAGTTGCACAATTTGTTCATGCGTTACTTCTGCGCCGTCATTGGCAGCCAGAAAACGGCAACGCCAATGGTCGCCTTGTTCGGATTTGGCAATGCTTTCGGGCCACACAAGCAAGCCACGGCTGTCGATGCTGGCAAGTTTCAGGCTGCTGCTGAGTGATTTCAATTGTCCTGCCAGATGGTCTACCGGCTTTTCATCACGCCAGTGCAAAAACACATCAACGCCATGCAGTGTTTTTTTGCCGGGCTTGGGCAGTTCAATCACGGGCATGCGAATGCCGTCCGTTTTTGTCGCATCGCTGGAAAGTGCTTTGAATTGCTGTGGCAATTGGCCCAGGCGTGCAATGACCGCATTGGCAAATTCACGCGTATTGGCGCGTTTGCTGCTGATTTGCGGGTTGAAAATATCGCCGGTATGTATGCCGTCTTCCATGGCGCGCAGCCAGGCATTGTTGATTTTATCAGCGACATCATGCTGTTCCAGATGGCGCAGCATCAAAATACCCGCATGCAAAAGACCAGAGGGGTTGGCAATGCCTTGTCCTGCAATATCGGGCGCAGATCCGTGAATGGCTTCAAACATCGCGCCGTGCTGACCGATGTTGGAAGAGCCGCACAAGCCAACGGAGCCTGATACCTCAGCCGCAATGTCGGAAATAATATCGCCGTAAAGGTTTTCGGTGACGACCACATCAAAGATATGCGGCGCGGCGGCAATTTTGGCGGCGCCAATGTCCACGATCATGTGGTTTTTTTCAAGGTCCGGATATTCTGCGGCAATACGGTCAAACACACGGTGGAATAAACCATCCGTCATTTTCATGATGTTGTCTTTGGAAATACAGGTCACTTTTTTGCGGCCATGCGCGCGCGCATATTCAAAAGCATAGCGAATAATGCGCTCCGACCCTGTTTCTGAAATCAGCTTCAGGCATTGTGCGACGTTATCTGTTTGGCGGTATTCAATGCCGGCGTACAAATCTTCTTCGTTCTCGCGCACAATCACCATATCCATTGTGGGCTGCGTGGTGCGTACAAAGGGGTGATAGGAAACGCAGGGGCGTATATTGGCAAACAGCGCCATGGATTTGCGTACTGTGACGTTCAGGCTTTTGAAGCCGCCGCCTTGTGGGGTGGTGATGGGAGCTTTAAAAAAGCATTTTGTGCGGTTCAAGCTTTCCCACGCACTGTCTTCAATGCCCGAAGGTACGCCGCGTTTGTAAACCTTTTCGCCGATCTCGATCGTTTCGATTTCCAGCTGTGCGCCGGCTTTTTCAAGAATATCCATCACGGCCGTCATGATTTCGGGACCGATTCCATCGCCATAGGCAACTGTTACGGGTGATTTTTTTGTCATTTTACACTCCCTCGGGGCTTGAAAAGCATTTTCTGGCGGCAATCTTAGCAGAGCGCGCAAGCTCGCGCCAAGCCTTATAGGTCGCTGAATTAAGGATAATGGGAACCCAGCTGTTTTCCTTCAGTTATGCTTGTGGTTGCAGGGGGCTTTCGCTATGTTATGGGTTCTTAAACGGACAGGAAAATCATGCGTCTACTTATCATCTTTTTATTGGCTGTCGTCGCGGCCATGTGTAATGCCGCGCCGGCCTTCGCATCGGAACTTCCCACGGGTGATTATACCAGTCACTGGTTAGGGTATGCGGCCATTGGTCTGTTTGTGCTGGCCTATGTTTTTGTGATTTTCGAAGAAACGGTGCATTTGCGCAAATCCAAACCTGTGATGGTGGCTGCCGGTTTGATCTGGATGCTGGTCGCAACGGTTTACAATATGCATGACCGGTCTGAAGATACAGCTGTCTTGCTGCGCCACAACCTTTTGGAATATGCGGAACTGACGCTTTTCCTTATGGCGGCGATGACGTATATCAATACGCTTTCCGATCGTAAGGTCTTTCAGGCGTTGCGTGGCTTTCTTGTCTCGCGTGGTCTTTCTTACCGAGCCTTGTACTGGATTGTGGGTTTGTTGGCGTTCTTTATGTCGCCGATTGCCGATAACCTGACAACGGCGCTGGTGCTGGGCGCCGTCGCCTTGGCCGTAGGGGCGGGCAACCCGACCTTTATTACTATTAGCTGTATCAACGTGGTGGTGGCGGCCAATTCCGGCGGTGCGTTCAGCCCCTTCGGCGATATCACGACCTTGATGGTTTGGCAAAAAGGTCATGTAAACTTCTTCGAGTTTTTCGAGCTTTTTGTGCCCTCCGTGGTCAGCTGGCTGATACCTGCGATACTGATGTCCTTTGCGATCAAGGGCAGCGGCAAGCCTGCACCGTTGAAGGAAACCGTTGAAGTAAAATACGGTGGCTATGTTATTACCGTGCTGTTTCTGCTCACCATCTGTTTGACAGTGGCGCTGCATCAAGTGTTTCACCTGCCGCCGTTTCTGGGCATGATGACGGGCCTGGGCTTCTTGAAAGTCTACGGCTACTTTGTGCGCCGTGCGGAATTGAAAGAATGGGAAGGTTATCCTGCTGTACCGGATAGCAGTCTGAAACCAGCACATAAACCGTTTGATATTTTCATCAGCATGAAACGTGTCGAGTGGGACACGTTGATGTTCTTCTACGGTATTATCTTGTGCGTGGGCGGTTTGGGTGCGCTTGGTTACCTGACGGAACTGGCACAATTTTTCTATGTCGGCGTCGGCACGACGGAAGCAAATATTTTGGTGGGGATTTTGTCTGCCATTATCGACAATATTCCCGTGATGTTTGCCGTACTGTCGATGAACCCGGAGATGTCGCATAACCAGTGGCTGCTGGTCACGCTGACGGCGGGTATTGGCGGGTCTATGTTGTCCATCGGTTCTGCCGCAGGGGTTGCGTTGATGGGGCAGGCACGTGGTGTTTACACGTTCTTCTCGCATCTCAAATGGTCATGGGCTATTGCGCTGGGCTATGCCGCAGGTATTTGGACACATATCTTTTTAAACGGCCTTGGGCCTGCGAATTAAGCGCCTGGCTGTTCATTTGTCGCAAAGACAGGAGTTATACAATGTTACCGCAAGAAATTATTCGCCGTAAACGCGATGGCCAGCAATTGGCCGAAGCCGAAATTCAGGAATTTATCCGTGGCGTGACCGCGGGTAATATTACCGAAGGACAAGTGGCCGCTTTTTGCATGGCAACGTTGCTGAAGGGCATGGATATGCCAGAGCGTGTGGCCCTGACAACCGCCATGGCGCAATCCGGTACGGTCATGGATTGGGCGACACAAAATTTGCCTGGCCCTGTGCTTGATAAGCATTCTACAGGCGGTATTGGCGACAAGGTTAGCTTGATGTTGGCGCCCATTGTGGCGGCCTGTGGCGGGTTTGTGCCGATGTTGTCAGGCCGTGGCCTTGGACATACCGGCGGCACGCTGGATAAAATGGATTCTATCGCAGGCTATATTTCCCAGCCCGATACCGAGATGTTTAAAAAGACCGTGCGTCAGGCAGGTTGCGCGATTATTGGTGCAACACCTGATTTGGCGCCAGCGGATCGTATTATCTACGCCATTCGCGATGTCACAGGCACTGTTGAATCGCTGGATTTAATCACAGCGTCTATTCTGTCCAAAAAACTGGCAGCAGGACTGCACGGGTTGGTGATGGATGTAAAATTCGGCACCGGTGCCTTCATGCAAAAATATGAAGATGCCGAAGAACTTGCCAAGAGTATCGTGAGCGTTGCCAATGGCGCAGGTCTGCCAACAGTGGGCTTGCTGACGGATATGAACCAAGTATTGGGCCGCACCGCAGGCAATGCCGTGGAAGTGCGTGAAGCGATTGATTATCTGAAAAACGAGAATGTCGAGCCGCGCCTGCACGAAGTGACGGTTTCGCTGACTGCGGAATTGCTGGTGCTGGGTAAGCTGGCCGAGAATGTCAAAGATGCCCGTCAGAAAATCACCGCCGTGCTGGAAAACGGCAAAGCGGCCGAAAAATTTGCGGAAATGGTCACTGCCTTGGGTGGGCCTGCCGACCTGATGGAAAATCCGGAAAAGCATTTGCCCGCTGCACCCATTGTGCGCGATTTCCGTCCACAAACACCGGGCCGCGTCAGTGCTGTCAATGCACGCAGCGTGGGTATTGGTATTGTCGAACTGGGTGGTGGCCGCGCGAAGCCGAGCGATACGGTTGATCATGCCGTGGGGCTGACAAACGTGGCGGGGCTTGGTGAAGAAGTGGGCCCAGGGGCCAAGCCTCTTGCCACAATCCATGCACGTGACGAAGAAACCTGGCAGAAAATGGCCGATATATTGAAACGCGCAATCATGGTCTCTGACCGTCGTGCCACACAGGAAGACATTATTCGTCTGCGGGTGGCAGCATGACAGCGCTGGGCAAAACAGATTTAAAGAAACTGGCAAAACACGCAGCAAAAGCGCGCGATAATGCCTATTGCCCGTATTCCAATCACCCGGTCGGTGCGGCCATTGTGGCTGGCAGCGGCAAAGTGTATTTGGGTGCGAATGTAGAAGTTGCACATTATAAAGGCGTATGCGCCGAAGCATCCGCCATCTCCGCAATGGTATCGGCAGGCGAGCGTGAAATTCGCGCCGTGGTCGTCATTGGCCCTGCGATGGAATATTTGTGTACGCCCTGTGGTGATTGCCGCCAGCGTATCCGTGAGTTTGCAGATGCCGAAACGCGCGTCTATTCCCTGTGGAAAGACGGGCGCTTGGGGCAGGAACACAAGATGAGTGATCTTTTGCCGGTTTCGTTCGGGCCTGAAAATCTGATAGAAGTTGGCGCACTTTCGCGAAAAACGCCGAAAAAGAAAAAAGAGGCAGTGAAAAAAGTCGCTGCGACAAAAAAAAGCAAAGAGCGTGTGACCAAAGCGACCAAGAAAAGAAACGGCGATAAAAATGACAGCCCCGGACCAAAGCGGCGCAGGACTTCCCGATAAACGCCAGCAGACCCTGATTGCGATTGTGGCCACCTGTGTGGCCTATGCCTATTTCAATATCGGGGATGCTGCCACAAAATTGATGGCGCAAAAGTACCATTTCTCCCAAATTATCGTGTTCAACTGCACGGTGATTATTACGTTTATGTGCATTTATGGCTGGATTCGCCAAGGCCGACAGGCCTTTGTGATCCGTAACCCGAAATGGGTGCTGATCCGTGCGGCCCTGTCGGTTTGTGTCGGGATCATGAACATTTTGTCTTTGCCACATATTCCGCTCACAACGTTTTACACGCTGGTGTTCACATCGCCATTTTGGGTGGCCATTCTGTCCGCCTTTTTCCTGAGGGAAAAGATGGAGCGGGAAAAGATTATTGTGATCATCTTGTGCTTTTGCGTGATCATCGGCATGTTCCAGCCGGGCAGTGGTATGTTTAATATCTGGGCTTTGCTGGTGCTGGCCGGCGCGTTTTTATATTCATGCTCCATGATTGTTATGCGTTATCTTGGCCCGCATGAAAGTCGGACGATGATTATCGTCTCGGGCTCTGTCCTCAGCATGATGGTGGCGGCCCCCATTTTGCCGTTTTACTTTGTGGTGCCGACCTTGTTTGATCTGGGCGTGTTTCTGATCATGGGGGTACTGGGGGCGATTGGTATTATGTGCGTGGCGTTTGGTTTTCAAACAGCACCTTCAGCCTCGACCGTGGCGCCCTTCCATTACACGCAAATCGTCTGGGGTGCGCTTTTGGGGTATTATATGTTTGATGAAGTACCGCAGAAAGGCACTATGATTGGCGCTGCTATCATTATCAGCG
The DNA here is from genome assembly GCA_041743265.1 of Alphaproteobacteria bacterium. Lineage (GTDB taxonomy): Bacteria > Pseudomonadota > Alphaproteobacteria > Micavibrionales > UBA2020 > UBA2020. The sequence goes on from JBGTNC010000039.1 coordinate 20,479, forward strand.
CAGGTCTATACCTGATCTGGCGTGAAGCACAGCGACGGTCATTGAACTAGCAAGCGGCTGAGCTTAACCAGCGTTTTCTCTTTCATCGTCAATTTTCTGGATGGTTTTCCAAGCACCTTGCACGTAATCCCAGCCGGAAACGACGGTGATCAGCATGGCCAGCAAAAAGCCGTATTTGCCAATCTCGTAGCCATAGGGGATCAGCATCTCGGCATAGGGGCCTGCAATGAGGAAGCCCATGAAGAACATCTGGATGGTCAGCTTCCATTTACCGAGATTGGAAATCGGCACGACCACGTTATAAAGCGCCATGAATTCGCGCACACCGGAGATTAAAATCTCGCGCAGGTAGATGATAATGGCGGGGATAATCCAGATGCCGTCCAGGCGGTCGAAGGCAATCAGCAACATCAGCGCGACACCCACCAGCATTTTATCGGTCGAGGCATCGAGGAATTTGCCAAAAGTACTTGTCTGGTTCATGGCGCGGGCAATGCGACCGTCCAGAAAGTCCGACAATCCTGCCAGCATCCACAAAAATACATTGGTCCATGCGGCGATAGGGCTATCAAAATAAAACAGCACGCCCATAACAGGGATCAGCAAAATGCGGTAATAACACAACAGGTTCGGAATACTGAAAAGCATGCTTTTGCGGGCCATTTTTTTCCTGCTTTGTTTGGTTGTTCTTAGATGTTCCGGACTCACGTATCCGAATCGTGGAAGAAGTTGTAAATCCGCTCAGCCACCGCGCGGCTGATGCCTGTTACCTTTTGTAAATCAGTAACACCCGCTTCGGCAACCGCTTTTGCGGAGCCAAAGTGTAAAAGCAGGGCCTTTTTGCGTTTGCCGCCAATACCGGGCACAGAATCCAGCGGATTGTCGCTAATGGCGCGGCTGCGGCGGGCACGGTGCGATGTTATGGCGAATCGATGCGCCTCGTCCCGCAGGCGTTGCAGGAAGTAGAGAGCGGGGTCATCGGGGGGCAGGGTGAAGGGTTCGCGGCCTTGCATGAAAAAGGTTTCCCGTCCGGCATTGCGGTCTGGCCCTTTGGCCACCGCCACGACGGGGACGTCTGACACGCCCAGATCGGCGAGGGCCTGCAAGCTGGCATTCAATTGGCCCAAGCCGCCATCAATCAACAATAAATCGGGCCAGACGGTATTGGCGCCCGCTGTGTTTTCAGCCTTCAATAACGACTGGAACCGCCGCGACAGCATTTCGTGCATCATGGCGTAATCATCACCGGGTTTGAAATCCCCCTTGGCGTTGAATTTGCGATAGGCGTTTTTTTGAAAGCCTTCTGCCGTAGCCACCACCATACCGCCCAATGTATGTGTGCCGCCGGTGTGGCTGTTGTCGTAGATTTCAATGCGCTCGGGTGCGGCTTCCAGTCCGAAGACTTCGCCCAGTTTTTCCATCAAGGCTTCTTGTGCGGATTCTGTGGCCTGACGGCGGGCGAGGGCTTCACGCGCGTTTTTCACGGCCATATCGACCAGTATTTTTTTATCCCCGCGCTGCGGCACGTTTAAGGTGACTTTATATCCGGCTTTGCTGCGCAGGGCTTCTTCCATCACACCCTTCGCGCTGATGGCATTGCCGAGAACGATTTCCCGCGGGATCGGTTTATTGGTATAAAACTGTGCAATGAACGCGGCCAGAATATCTTCGTTGTCTTCGTCTTTTTCGTGTCGCGGGAAATAGGCGCGGTTGCCGAAATTTTGCCCTGCACGGAAGAAAAACACCTGCACACAGGATTTCGCACCATCGCGATATAATACATGCACATCGGCACTTTCCATGCCGTCCACATTCACTGTTTGCTCGGCTTGAATTTGGGTCAGGGCGCGAATACGGTCGCGGTATCCAGCGGCTTCTTCAAAATCCATCCGGTCGCTGGCTTCTTGCATTTTATTTGCAAAGCCTTCTTGAATGTTGCGGCTGCGGCCTTCTAAAAAGGCGCGGGCCATTTCGACTTGTTCGGCATATTCATCTTTGTTGACTTTGCCAACGCAAGGAGCGGTGCAGCGTTTGATCTGGTATTGCAAACAAGGACGCGTGCGCAGCGCAAAAACATTATCCGAGCAATTGCGCAGTAAAAACGCCTTGTGCAAAACAGCCAGCGTTTCGTTGACCGCCGTGCCCGATGCGAAGGGGCCGAAATATTCCCCCGCACGGTCACGCGCACCGCGATGCTTGGTGACTTGCGGGAAGTCATGGTCGCCCGTGATCAAAATATAGGGGAAGGATTTATCATCGCGCAGCAGAATGTTATAGCGCGGCTTCAGCTTTTTGATCAGGTTGGCTTCCAGCAACAGGGCTTCGGCCTCCGTATGCGTGGTTGTGAATTCCATGGTGGTGGTGGCCGCAATCATACGCTGGATGCGGATGCTTTGCTTTTGTGGCTGGGTATAGGCAGTGACGCGTTTTTTCAGGTGCTTGGCTTTGCCGACATATAACACATCACCTGCGGCATTCAGCATGCGGTAAACCCCCGGCGCGCCCGGCAGGGTTTGCACAAAGGCATCGATAATCGCGGCGCCTTTGAGGGGATTCTCTGGTTTATGTTCGTCGTCGGTTGTCATTTTCCGGCCTTTGCTGGCTTAAACTATACCCTGTCAGGCGAAAAAAGAGGATATGCACTAAAATATTGATTTGTATGCGGGTTTTTCAATATTGGACCGGATCGCGTAACATATGTTAAAATAAACCTATGATATTCCACGAAAAAGGAGAAATGCCATGGCGGCCGCTTGCCCTGTAAAAATGCACCTCTGGCGTGGCGTGGCGGGTATGGCTTTGCTTGTCGCGGCGGCTTTGGTTTATAGCACCGCGCTCTGGGCAACTGTGCTGCTGGTGGCTTTTGCGGCCTATTTCCTGCGTGGATGCCCCTTTTGCTGGTCTTTTTGGCTCTATGAAGCCCTGCGGGATAAAAAACGTGGCCAGACACAGGCTGGCGTACAAACACCCCCGACACCCGATCCCCAATCTTGACGCTCGGCCTCAAAGCCATTAGCGTGTCCCTTGCATCGACCAAGTATTCACGATGGCCCTGTGGCGGACTTGGTAGACGCACGCGACTTAAAATCGCGAGCCTGTAAGGGCGTGCCGGTTCGATTCCGGCCAGGGCCACCATTTTATTGACCGTTAACAGTCACTGTTCTTCGGTCTGTTGATTTTCTCTTGTCGGCGCGGACCTTGAGGCTAAGTCGAATCTTCACAAGGTGTGCCTGATGTTTGGATTAAGAATGCACCCCGCATTTAGTAATCGAAATCGTCACGCTCACGAGAAGAATGATAACCATTAACAATACCGGCATAAGAAACATCTTGACCAGTGTTGCTCCCCCTTTTGGGTGCCCAAGGTTTATAGAGATGCCTAGCTTTTTAATTTTTTTAGGAACCCATAGACGCGGATCTTCTTTACAAAAATACCAGCCGCATAGACCACCGCCCCAGTTTTTTTCATCTTCCCATAGTTTTTGATAGTTTTTCTCGCTCATTATAACCTCCTAAGTTAGGTGACCACTATACGTGAAGCATTGAAAGAGGACAGACGGTTTGAA